>NZ_KV799997.1:64250-64833 GCF_001810105.1 Neisseria sp. HMSC068C04 | reverse complement strand
CCCCATGTGGTGGGGAGGTTTTTCAGAGATTCAAGTGGGCTTTAATGCCCTCAACGGCGACTAGTCTTAATCCCCATGTGGTGAGGAGGTTTTTCAGAGAAACTATCTGTGCTGCTCTATTGGTTCACAAGAAGTTTTAATCCCCATGTGGTGGGGAGTTTTTTCAGAGCCAAATTCCAAACCAAATTCGGTAAGGACATCGAAGTTTTAATCCCCATGTGGTGGGGAGGTTTTTCAGAGACACTGGGCATACGGCAAAACTGTCGTATTGAAATGTTTTAATCCCCATGTGGTGGGGAGGTTTTTCAGAGGCTGACGATGGTGTGCAATACACCGAGGGCATGAGTTTTAATCCCCATGTGGTGGGGAGGTTTTTCAGAGTCTTCGCTAAAGGTTTGGAAGGCTATGATACGTTTTAATCCCCATGTGGTGGGGAGGTTTTTCAGAGCAAAAAGAATCTTGATGCCGAAACTGAAACCAAAGTTTTAATCCCCATGTGGTGGGGAGGTTTTTCAGAGAAAGAAGTTTTCGAGAACTGGGTTGAAGTAGCAAAGTTTTAATCCCCATGTGGTGGGGAGGTTTT
>NZ_KV799997.1:0-64150 GCF_001810105.1 Neisseria sp. HMSC068C04 | reverse complement strand
GGGCAATCCAAGTCTGACTTACCCTGAAAAACCTGTTGTTTCCTGTCGGGAAAACGTTGTCATTCTAACATTCAAGTTATTGCTTGAGAAGTATATTTAAGAAAATGAGGCTGTCTGAAAAATATTTTCAGACGGCCTTTGTTTTATTTTAAGTATGTAATTTTGATACATTGGTTTTCTGTTCTTATTTTAATATGCGGGGAAAGCGACCAAGAATGGCCGTCTTTGGTTGCGTGTGGATAAAATCATTATGCTTCAATAAATTAAAATGAATAAATGATAAAGAGGCCGTCTGAAAAGTTCAATCATGGTTTGTGATGTAGGTCAAAGCAAAATGTAACTAAATTACTTATAGTTATCGTAGTGAAAATTTATTGACCTTATTGCCACCTTTTATTAAGGAGATACACCATGAACGCATCAGCCGACAACGTCGTCAGCCCAGCCGTAGCCGAGGTAAACAGCCTGGTTGACAAGGGTTTACGGGCGTTGGATGAGTTTCTTAAGTTGGATCAGGAGCAGATTGATTTTATTGTGGCCAAAGCCTCTATTGCCGCGCTGGACAAACATGGTGTACTCGCCATGCACGCGGTGGAAGAAACGGGACGCGGCGTGTTTGAGGATAAGGCGACGAAAAACCTATTTGCCTGCGAAAACGTCGTGCGCCGCCTGCGCGATTTGAAAACCGTGGGTGTCATCAGCGAAAACGATGTAACCGGTATTACTGAAATTGCCGATCCGGTCGGCGTAGTTTGCGGTATTGTGCCGACCACCAATCCGACTTCCACCACCATTTTCAAATCCCTGATTGCGCTGAAAACCCGCAATCCGATTATTTTCTCGTTCCACCCGTCCGCCCAGCAGTGTTCCGCCCATGCCGCGCGGATCGTGCGCGATGCGGCGATTGCGGCCGGTGCGCCGGAAAACTGTATCCAGTGGATTGAAAAGCCGTCTATGGAAGGCACTTCCGCACTAATGAAGCATCCGGGCGTGGCAACGATTTTGGCGACCGGCGGCAATGCGATGGTGGAAGCCGCGTATTCTTGCGGCAAACCTGCGCTCGGCGTCGGGGCGGGCAACGTACCTGCTTATGTTGAAAAAACGGCGGACATCAAACAGGTGGCGCACGATATTGTGATGTCGAAATCTTTCGACAACGGCATGGTGTGCGCCAGCGAGCAAGCGGTGATTGCCGATAAAGAGATTTACAAAGAGTTGGCCGAAGAGTTCAAATCCTACGGCGTGTACTTTGCCAACAAAAAAGAAAAAGCCATGCTCGAAGAGTTTATCTTCGGCGTAACGGCGAATTGCGCCAGCTGCGGCGGCGCGAAACTCAATTCTGCGGTAGTGGGCAAACCGGCGGCATGGATTGCCGAGCAGGCCGGGTTTAAAGTACCTGAAAAAACCAACATCATCATCGCCGAATGCCGCGAAGTCGGCCCCAACGAGCCGCTGACCCGAGAAAAACTTTCGCCCGTTTTGGCCATGATTAAGGCGGATTCGACCGAACAAGGCTTGAAGTTCGCCGAAGAAATGGTTGCCTTTGACGGCTTGGGACACTCCGCCGCCATCCATACCGCCGACGAAGAATTGGTCAAAACGTTCGGCTCCCGCGTCAAAGCGCTGCGCGTGATTTGGAATTCGCCTTCCACCTTCGGCGGCATCGGCGACGTGTACAACGCCTTCCTGCCTTCTCTGACCCTCGGTTGCGGCTCTTACGGTAAAAACGCCGTCGGCGGCAACGTCAGCGCAGTCAATCTGTTAAACATCAAAAAAGTAGGCCGTCGGAGAAACAACATGCAATGGTTCAAAGTGCCCGCCAAAATCTATTTTGAACGCGATTCCATCCAATATCTGCAAGACATGAAAGACTGCGAAAAAGTCATGATTGTAACGGACCGTTCGATGGTTGATCTGGGCTTTGTCGATAAAATCACCCACCAACTGCATCAACGCAAAAACAAAGTGACCATCCAGCTGTTTACCGATGTCGAAGCCGATCCGAGTGTCCAAACTGTCTATAAAGGCACGGATTTGATGCGCAGCTTCCAGCCGGACACCATCATTGCGCTGGGCGGCGGTTCGCCAATGGACGCGGCCAAAGCCATGTGGCTCTTCTACGAGCAGCCGCAAGTCGATTTTGAAGACTTGGTGCAAAAATTCATGGACATCCGCAAACGCGCGTTCCGTTTCCCTGAGTTGGGCCGCAAAGCCAAATTTATCGGCATCCCTACCACATCGGGCACAGGCTCAGAAGTGACGCCGTTTACCGTCATCAGCGACGGCGACAAAAAATATCCGATTGCTGACTACTCGCTGACACCGACCATTTCAATTGTCGATCCTGCGTTTACCATGACCGTTCCGGCAGGCGTAACCGCCGATACCGGTTTGGACGTACTGACTCACGCCGTAGAAGCATACGTTTCCGTACTGGCGAACGACTTTACAGACGGCCTCGCCCTGCAAGCCATCAAGCTCGTGTTCCAATACCTCGAACGCTCCTACAAACACGGTGCGGCTGATCCTGAAGCGCGCGAGCATATGCACAATGCCTCTACCATCGCAGGCATGGCGTTTGCCAATGCGTTCTTGGGTATCAACCACTCGATGGCACACAAAATCGGCGGCAAATACCACGTTCCGCACGGCCGCGCCAACGCCATCCTGCTGCCGCACGTCATCCGCTACAACGGCACGCGCCCGCAGAAAACCGCCACTTGGCCGAAGTACAACTATTACAAAGCCGACCTGAAATATCAGGAAATTGCCCGTACTTTAGGCCTGCCATGCAGCACACCGGCAGAAGGCGTCGAATCCTTCGCCCGCGCCTGCCATGAGCTGGCAGTCAACGTCGGCATCAAAATGTCGTTGAAAGAGCAGGGCATCGATGAGAAAACCTTCCTCGACGGCAGAAAAGAGCTGGCCATGATGTCTTTTGAAGACCAATGTACCCCGGCCAACCCACGCCTCGCCATGGTGGCCGATATGGAAGAAATCCTGACCAAAGCCTATTACGGCGAATAAAATCGGGCAGTTAAAAAGGCCGTCTGAAACCTGAATATAGGGTTTCAGACGGCCTTTCGTATTAGAACTAAAGTTGATACTTATTGTATGTGGAATTTAATTTGCAAACATTAAGAATAGTCATCATGAAATCAGAAATTTTAAAACAATTTGGCAAACATGTTCGTCATTTAAGACAACTCCAGGATTTAAGTCAGGAAGCATTGGCTGAAAAAGCGAATATGCACCGGACTTATATCGGAATGATAGAACGTGGAGAGCGTAACCCTGCCCTATTAAATCTTATTCGTTTGGCTAGTGCATTAGATATTTCTTTGCCTGAACTTTTAACTTTTAAGGACTATGTTAATGACGGGAACTGTGATAATGAATCTAACTGATTCGTATGGTTTTTTTATAGAAAACGTCGGAAGGACGCTAGGAGATCTAAAACTTGAATATCAAACCAGATTTCCCGAGTTCACCGCTGAAATGAAGATAAATAAAGGCGGGGTAGGACAGTTTATCGAGAAATTAATAGGACTTAAGAATACAAATGCTTTGACAGATTTTTCTGATGGTGAGCTGAAAACCAATAAAGCAGATGCAGATGGTGCACCACTAGAGACTATGTTTATCTCGCAGATTTCCAGTAACTTTGATCAGTTAATCAGCGATCAGATAAGCTTTGAAGATAGTTGGATATACCAAAAAATAAAGAATTTGCTATATGTTCCTATTTGTAAAGTCGACAACGATCCTGATAAATGGTACATACAGTCAGCCTATCATGTGCAAATAAATGAAGAGGGTGAACTTTTCAGACAGTTATCTGCTGATTTCACGCAAATTAAAGGTAAGCTGTTAGCTGATATTAATTCCGGCGACGGATACATTCATACATCAAACGGTAGTTTTATACAAATCAGATCAAAAGATTCCAAGCCATACAGTCCTATATTTTCTGCACAATATAATCGGAATATTTCAAATAAGAATCATGCATTTTATTTTAAAAAAGAATTCATGCGGGAAGTTCGTGAAATGGCCAGACAGGATAGAGATGGTGTTGTTCGAATAATTTAAAATAAGATGGGGCTACAGCTTTTGTTGTAGCCTTTTCTTTGCTAATTCAAAAAAATCTTCTTCTAGTTCGCAACCACAAAATTTCCGACCATGTTTTAAGGCAGCAACGCCTGTTGTGCCGCTGCCCATGAAAGGGTCAAAAATTAAATCTCCGATATTTGAAGCCGATAGTATGCAGCGTTCAAGCAAGGGGAGTGGTTTTTGTGTCGGATGTTTGCCGAATGTTTTTTCGGTTTTATTTGGTGGAGGAAATGTCCAAACACATTTCATCTGTTTGCCATCATTTTGTGCTTTCATCATTTCATAATGAAACGTATGTTTGGCTTTTTTATTTTTCTTTGCCCATAAGATTGTTTCTGTCGAATGGGTAAAAAAACGGCAGGACAAATTAGGGGGAGGATTTGGTTTTTCCCAAGTAATATTGTTCAAAATATGGTAGCCGATGGTTTGCATCAGGTAGCCGATTAAATAGATATTATGAAATGTGCCGCAAACCCAAATTGTGCCGTTTGGTTTTAATAAGGCGTAACACAGTCGGAGCCATTCTTCGTAGAATTCCAAATCTGCCGCCATTCCTTTGGATTTATCCCAGTTGCCCTTATTAACGGAAACCATTTGTCCGTTTTGACAACTGAAGCCGTCATTGGAAAGAAAGTAAGGAGGGTCTGCGAAAATCATATCAAAACAGCCATTTGGATGTTTTTCCAATATCTTCCGCATGACGGTAAGGGAATTTTCGTTGTAGAGGACAAGGTCGTCTGAAACAATTTTTTTCAAACGACTTTGATAAATGGCAGCTTCTTCAGCCAATTTGTCGAAATCACTCATAAATTGCCAATAATTCTCCGACTTTTTTACGACTGCTGCCTTTCGCGGCAATATTGCGTTGTACTTCAACCGTTTTCAGAATAGCAGAAGAATAAATATCTCTCGTAAATTCAGTATCATGATTTGAAATCAAAATGCCTTGAGAGTTAGGCGCAATTTGTTGGGCTGACAGGGAAAGGCGGATTTGATCGTCTAAATTGAAACCTTCTTTGGCATAAGTGGTAAATGAAGAGGTTGGGCTTAAAGGTGCATAAGGAGGATCACAATAAACAGTATCTGTATTGTTTGTCAGAGATAGGATCGTTTGAAAATCTCCGCACATTAATTCAACTCTATCAGATTTTTGAATGAAACCTTCCATTTCTTGTTGTGGAAAGTAAGGAGATTTGTAGTGTCCGAATGGCACATTGAATGCCCCTTTGCTGTTGTAACGGCATAAACCGTTAAAAGCATGGCGGTTCAAATAAATAAATAGCGCCGAGCGTTCGTGTAGATCTTGGCTGAAGTTGAATTGTTCCCGCAACTCATAGAATCTTGAATCGCTATTGTTTTCGGAAGTAAAGAAAGAGCGGGTATAGTCTATGAATCCGGATTTTTCTTCTTTTAGGATACGGAATAAGCCGATTAAGTCAGCGTTAATATCATTGAGCAAATAATGTTCGAAATCCAATGCAAGAGACAAAGCAGCAGAACCGCAAAAGGGTTCAACCAGACGTTTTCGTGCAGGAGTGGGTAGATTGTGTTCGATAAAGGGGACAAGTTTATGTTTGCCACCAGCCCATTTTAGGAAGGGTTTTGAAGCCATTAGGATGCCAAGTACAAGCGTGGTTGATTGGCTTCGAATTGTGCCAAAACATCGTGAGGAATACAACGGATTTATGTTTCAGGGACGTGTGTAGAGTGATTCTAAATCCAATGGAACCTTTTCATCCCAATGTGTTATTGGACTTATCAGCTTAATCTACCTTAAAAAGGCCGTCTGAAAACCTGTTTCCAAGTTTCAGACGGCCTTTATCTGTGTGGCTAAACCTTAAAAGCGGTTTAGACGACGATATTCACCAAGCGTCCGGGAACGACGATGATTTTCTTCGCAGGCTTGCCTTCCATGAATTTCACCGCGCCTTCAGTGGCGAGTGCGGCGGCTTCGAGGTCGGCTTTGGAGGCGTCGGCGGCGACGGTGATTTTGCCGCGCAGTTTGCCGTTGACTTGAACCATTACTTCGATTTCGGATTTGACCAAAGCGGCTTCATCGACTGTCGGCCAGCCTGCTTCCCACAGTTTCGCGCCGTTCAATTCGCTCCACAGGGTTTCGCAGATGTGCGGCACAATCGGCCACAACAGGCGTACGGCGGCTTCCAATACTTCTTGGGCGACGGCGCGGCCTTGTTCGCTGCCGGTGTTGGTTTTGTCGTATTGGTTGAGCAGTTCCATCACGGCGGCGATGGCGGTGTTGAACTGCTGACGGCGGCCGTAGTCGTCGCTGACTTTGGCAATGGTGGAATGCAGTTTGTGGCGCAGGTCTTTGAGTTCTTTAGACAAACCGTCTTGGCTGCCTGCAAACGCTTTGACTGCTTCGCCTTGCTTCAAGTATTCGTAAACGGTACGCCACAGGCGGCGCAGGAAGCGGTGTGCGCCTTCGACGCCGCTGTCGCTCCATTCGAGGGACTGTTCGGGCGGTGCGGCGAACATCATGAACAGGCGGGCGGTGTCCGCGCCGTAGGCGTTAATCAATTCTTGCGGATCGACGCCGTTGTTTTTGGACTTGGACATTTTTTCCGTGCCGCTGATGACGACGGGCAGTCCGTCGGCTTTGAGGACGGCGGAAACGGGGCGGCCTTTGTCGTCGAAAGTCAGCTCGACATCGGCGGGGTTGATCCAGTCTTTGCCGCCTTTGTCGTTTTCGCGGTAGTAGGTTTCGCAGACGACCATGCCTTGCGTCAGCAGGCGTTCGAACGGCTCGTCAACATTGACCAAGCCTTCGTCGCGCATCAGTTTGGTGAAGAAGCGCGCGTACAGGAGGTGCAGAATCGCATGTTCGATACCGCCGATGTATTGGTCGACCGAGCCCCAGTATTTTGCGGCTTCAGCCGATACCATGCCTTCTGCGAACTTGGGCGACATGTAGCGGAAGAAGTACCAGCTCGATTCCATGAAGGTGTCCATGGTATCGGTTTCGCGTTTCGCCGCGCTGCCGCAGCATGGGCAGGTGGTTTCGTAAAACTCGGGCATTTTTGCCAAAGGCGAACCCATACCGTCGGGTACGACGTTTTCAGGCAGGACGACGGGCAGTTGGTCGGCAGGGACGGGGACGTCGCCGCATTTTTCGCAATGGACGATAGGAATTGGGCAGCCCCAGTAGCGTTGACGGGAAATGCCCCAGTCACGCAGGCGGTATTGGGTTTTCGGTTCGCCTGCATCTTGGCTTTGCAGCTTGGCGGCAATGGCGTCAAAGGCCGTCTGAAAATTCATGCCGTCCAAGTCGCCGCTGTTGACCAATACGCCGTTTTCTTTGTCGCCGTACCATTCTTGCCATTGGTTTGCGTCGAATGCGTTGTCGCTGACGGCAATGACTTGTTTTTTAGGCAGATTGTATTTGGTGGCGAACTCGAAATCGCGTTCATCATGCGCCGGAACCGCCATCACCGCGCCGTCGCCGTAGCCCCATAATACATAGTTGGCAATCCACACTTCCAGCTTGTCGCCGTTGAGCGGATTGACGACGTAGCGGCCGGTCGGCACGCCTTTTTTCTCCATTGTCGCCATGTCGGCTTCGGCAACCGAGCCGGCTTTGCATTCGGCGATAAATGCCTGCAATTCGGGTTTGTCGGCGGCTGCGGCGGTTGCCAGCGGATGCTCGGCGGCAACGGCAACATAAGTCGCGCCCATCAGCGTGTCGGGGCGGGTGGTATAAACTTGCAGGAATTTCGCGTAATCGCCTTCCAAGCCTTGTTTGCTGTCGTCTGAAACGGCGAAGCGCACGGTCATACCGCGAGATTTGCCGATCCAGTTGCGCTGCATGGTTTTAACTTGTTCCGGCCAGTGTTCCAGCTTGTCCAAATCGTTGAGCAGCTCTTCGGCGTAATCCGTGATTTTGAAGTAATACATCGGGATTTCGCGTTTTTCGATCAACGCACCCGAACGCCAGCCGCGCCCGTCGATAACTTGCTCGTTGGCAAGGACGGTTTGGTCGACCGGGTCCCAGTTCACCGTGCCGTTTTTGCGGTAGACGATGCCTTTTTCAAACAGCTTGGTAAACAGCCATTGTTCCCAGCGGTAGTATTCGGGTTTGCAGGTGGCGACTTCGCGCTCCCAGTCAATCGCAAAACCCAGGCTTTTGAGCTGGGTTTTCATGTATTCGATGTTGTCGTAGGTCCATGCGGCAGGGGCGACGTTGTTTTTCATCGCCGCATTTTCCGCAGGCATACCGAACGCGTCCCAACCCATAGGCTGCATGACGTTGAAGCCGTTTAAGCGTTTGAAGCGGCTTAATACATCGCCGATGGTGTAGTTGCGCACATGCCCCATATGCAGCTTGCCGCTGGGGTAGGGGAACATGGAGAGGCAGTAGTATTTGGGTTTGGAAGCGTCTTCGGAGACGTTGAAAATACGCTCGTCGTCCCATTTTTTCTGCGCCGCAGGCTCGATGGCGGCGGGTTGGTAATGTTCTTGCATGGTCATTCTGTTTTTCGCTTGAAAACGTTGGAAAAAATAAAGATGGGATTATAGCAGGTTGTCGGGCCTGTCGGTTTGACAAAGGCCGTCTGAATGTTTGGATGTCGGAAAAGCACAATTTCAGACGGCCTTGAAAATACTGACTTGAGTTTTTGATACTCGCCCACATATCCCACCCAGTTTGAATTCATTCTTAACACTATCAAAATTATGAGCAATAAAGATTTTTACGAAACACTTGGTGTTGCCCGCAGCGCTAGCGACGATGAAATCAAAAAAGCCTACCGCAAGCTGGCAATGAAATACCATCCCGACCGCAACCCTGACAACAAAGAAGCGGAAGAAAAATTTAAAGAAGTCCAAAAAGCTTACGATACCTTGTCAGACAAGGAAAAACGCGCCATGTACGACCAATACGGCCATGCCGCGTTTGAGCAGGGCATGGGCGGCGGCGCGGGCGGATTCGGCGGTTTTGGCGGGTTCGGCGGCGCGCAAGGCTTCGATTTTTCCGATATTTTCAGCCAAATGTTCGGCGGCGGTGCCGGCGGCCGCCAGCCGGATTACAGCGGCGCGGACTTGCAGGTCGGCATAGAAATTTCGCTTGAAGAAGCCGCCAAAGGCGTGAAAAAACGCATCAATATTCCGACTTACGAAGAATGTGATGTCTGCCACGGCTCAGGTGCCAAACCGGGTACATCCGCATCAACTTGTTCGACCTGTCACGGCTCAGGCACGGTACATGTCCGCCAAGCCATTTTCCAAATGCAGCAGACTTGTCCGACTTGTCACGGTACAGGCAAAGAAATCAAAGATCCTTGCGTCAAATGCCGTGGCGAAGGCCGCACCAAAACCAGCAAAACGGTTGAAGTCAACATTCCGGCAGGCATCGACGACGGTCAACGCATCCGCTTGAGCGGCGAGGGCGAGCCGGGTCAACACGGCGCGCCGGCAGGCGATTTGTACGTCAATGTCCGAGTGAGACAGCACAAAATCTTTGAGCGCAACGGTTTGGACCTGCATTGCGAGTTGCCGATCAGCTTTGCCATTGCCGCATTGGGCGGTGAAGTCGAAGTGCCGACTTTGGACGGTAAAGTCAAACTGCACATTCCGAAAGAAACGCAAACCGGCCGCCGCATGCGCGTGAAAGGCAAAGGCATTAAGTCTCTGCGTTCCAGCTCGACCGGCGATTTGTACTGCCACATTTTGGTTGAAACTCCGGTTAACCTGACCGACCGTCAGAAAGAGTTGCTGGAAGAATTTGAAAAAATCTCCTCCGGTCTCAATCTCAGCCAAACCCCGCGCAAGAAATCGTTTTGGGAAAAAGTAGGCGAAAAAGTAGGCGATTTGTTCTCCGATAATTAATCGTTGTGAAAAAGGCCGTCTGAAACCTGATTGAATGAGGTTTCAGACGGCCTTTTGTTTTTCTTTTTGTTGCTTCAAGCCATGGTTTGCCTTACAATTCGCGCTTCACTCTTACGGGAGTAGCCATTCGGCGCAATGCCGAAACCGTTGTCAACATAATCGGCTTGTGCGGCCGTGGCAGCGGTATCTTCTCTGCTTTATCGGAAGACAGGCAAGACGTAAGCGTTGTCCATACCCTTGCGGGCGGTATGCACAGCGCTTTTTGTTTGCCCGCTTTTCGGTTGAGTATCTTAAATCATGGAAGCTTTTTTCTCTTCGACGCTGGGCGTTGCCATTGCCGAAATCGGCGATAAAACGCAATTACTGGCGCTCTTTTTGGCAGCACGTTTTGCCCACAAAAACGCGATTGTTGCCGGTATCTTTGTTGCAACCCTGTTGAACCATCTTGTTTCAGCCGCACTCGGCGTCTGGCTGGCATCCGCTATTTCGCCCGAAGTCATGAAATGGGTGGTCGGCGGCAGCTTTATTGCGGTCGGTTTATGGCTGCTGTTGCCGGACAAAGACGAAGACCCTGACGGCAAGTGGCTGAAATACGGCGCATTTACGGCGACGGTTGTCCTGTTTTTCTTGGCGGAAATCGGCGATAAAACGCAGATTGCAACGGTTCTTTTGGCGGCAAAATACCAATCTATCCTGCTCGTCGTGGTCGGCAGTATTGCCGGTTTGATGATTGCTTCTGTGCCTGCCGTGTATTTGGGCGAAATGCTGATGCGCAAAATTCCGGCCAAAGCAGTGCGTATTGCCGCATGTATCTTGTTCTGCTTGTTGGGTATTTTGACCCTGCTTGGCGATGGTATCATGTTGAAGGCCGTCTGAAATGTGGGACCTTGTTTTTGAACACAAAGACTTTGTAGTCATTAATAAGCCTTGCGGCGTATCGGTACACAGCGAATCGGAAGAAGATATTTGCCTGACCGCATCGCTGGCGCAGCAGCTTGGCGTTGAACGCGTGTGGCTGGTTCACCGTTTGGACAAAGCCACCAGCGGCCTGTTGCTGTTTGCGTTAAGCCGCGACAGCGCGGCGGTTTTGTCGGCACAGTTTGCCGAGAAAACCATGCGTAAAACTTATTTGGCACTCGGTACGCACAAGCCGGCGAAAAAGCAGGGTTGGGTGAAAGGTGGTATGGCGCGTTCGCGGCGCGGTACATGGAAGCTGACGCGTGACGAGGATAATTTTGCCGTTACCCGTTTCAGCAGCCAAAGCCTGAAGCCCGGTTTGCGCCTGTTTGTGTTGCAACCGTTTACCGGCAAAACCCATCAGCTGCGTGTGGCCATGAAAAGCATAGGCAGTCCGATTTTGGGCGATACGCTGTATGGCGGCGATGAGGCGGAACATCTGTTTCTGCATGCTTGGCGTTTGGTTTTCGACTATCGCGGCGAGCATTTTGATATTCGGGTTGCGCCTGATAAAACATGGCCGTCTGAAATCGATTTGTCGGCGTGTTTGGGTTCGGATGAATCCGAATAGAAGCAGTGAAATTTTTGTATGTATTAAAAAAGGCCGTCTGAAAATTGTTCAGACGGCCTTTTGATTGTTTCAAGTTTACATTTCCAATTCGCTCAAGCCCGGCAAGTCGGCAAAACAGCGGTCATGCGTGATTTGGCAGAAGTTGTCCAGATAGCCTTTGTTAGCATCTTCCGTACGAATGGCGGCATAAAGTTTGCTTTGCAGGCCGTCTGAAGTGATTTTGCGGTGGACGACGTAGCCTTTTTCCAAATACGGCATGACCGTCCAGTAGGGCAGGGCGGCGATGCCGCGTTTGCTGGCAACCAATTGAATAATGGCAATGGTCAGCTCGCTGTGGCGGCGCGGCGGATTAATGCCTTTGGGCAGCAGCACTTTTTTGGGCAAATCCAGCATTTCGTCGGGGACGGGATAAGTAATCAAGGTTTCGTCGATAAAGTCTTCCGCTTCCCAAACGTCTTTGTCGGCAAGCGGGTGATCTTCCGCGCAGATGCCGACCATTTCATAGGCAAACAGAGGACGGTAGCTGATGCCGTTGAGCGGCTCGGCTTCGGAAACGATGGCAAGGTCGGCGCGGTGTTGCAACAGCAGGCCGACCGGATCGGCTTGGAAACCGGAAACGATGTCCAATTCAACTTGCGGCCATAAGGGGCGGAACTCGCCCATGGCAGGCATCAGCCAGTCAAAGCAGGTGTGGCATTCGACGGCAAGCCTGAGTTCGCCGGCTTCGCCTTCGATAATCCGTACCAAATCACGTTCGGCGGCGGCAACCTGCGGCAACAGCTCGCGCGCCAGTTGCAATAGGCGCATACCGGCCGGAGTGAAGCGCAAAGGTGTGGATTTACGTTCAAACAACGGCGTTTCGTAATAATTTTCCAAGGCGCGGATTTGGTGCGACAGGGCGGATTGGGTCAGGAAAACCCGTTTGGCGGCAAGGGAAACGCTGCCGGTTTCTTCTAAAGCCAGCAAGGTTTTGAGATGACGCAATTCGATAATAGAGTCCATGTGTTTTCAGACGGCCTGTGGGTAAGGTGGGGTATATTAAAATAATTCATGATGATGTGCAAATGATTAATGTTGGGAATGATTGCTGAAATCGGAATGTAAGAATTTGAGGCATAAACAGATTTTGCGGTTAGAATGCGAAGCTGTTTTTGAAGATAGATATAAGGAGCGGAATATGGCTTTACGCCGCGAAATTCTGGCTTGGTGCGATGAGACATTGCAGGTCGGGCTGTTTAAGGACTATGCGCCCAATGGTTTGCAGGTCGAAGGCAAAGAAGAAATTGCCAAAATCGCCACTTCGGTTACCGCCAGCAAAGCTGCAATCGATTTTGCCGTAGGGCAAGGGGCGGATATGCTTTTGGTTCACCACGGCATGTTTTGGAAAAGCGAGCCTGTCACGATTACCGGTTGGAAAAAAGCACGCATTGAAACCTTGCTGCAACACCAAATCAATATGGCGGGCTACCACCTGCCGCTGGACGCGCACCCGCAATTAGGCAATAACGCACAGTTGGCCGAGAAACTCGATTGGGTGCTCGAAAAACAATTCGGCGAGCAAAATCTGTTGAATACAGGCCGTCTGAAAACCACGCAAACATTGGCGCAGTTGTCTGAACGCATTGAGGCTGTATTCGGCCGCAAGCCGACCGTTATCGGTGATTTTGAACGCGAAATCAAACGTATTGCCTGGTGCAGCGGCGGTGCGCAGGGATTTTTTCAGACGGCTGTAGACGAAGGTGTCGATGCGTATCTGACCGGTGAAATTTCCGAAGCGCAATATCATCTTGCCAATGAAACAGGTGTGGCATTTATCAGTGCCGGCCACCATGCAACCGAACGTTACGGCGTACGTGCCTTAGGCGATGCCGTGGCAGAAAAATTCGGTATCGAAGTGGTTCACTTTGATGAAAACAATCCTGCTTGAGTATTGAGAAATATCATAAAACTTTACCTTATTTTAAATAATGCTTTGAGTATTACAACAAACTAGGTAGAATTACGCTGTTTAATGGCTCGGTATTCCCAAAATTTTAGGACGACTGAATAATGGATAATCAAGAAATCAACAACGGCCGCCGCCGTTTCCTGACACTGGCTACATGCGGTGCAGGCGGTGTGGCGGCTCTGGGCGTAGCTACGCCTTTCGTGGCCAGCTTCTTCCCATCGGAGAAAGCTAAGGCTGCCGGTGCTGCTGTCGAAGTAGATGTCAGCAAAATCGAAGCAGGCCAAATGCTGACTGCCGAATGGCAGGGTAAACCGATTTGGCTGGTCAACCGCACAGATCAACAGCTCAAAGACTTGAAAAGTTTGGATGGCGCAGTTACGGATCCTAATTCCGAAGTGGATCAGCAACCGGAATACGCTAAAAACGAGCACCGTTCGATCAAGCCGAACCTCCTCGTCGCTATCGGTATCTGTACCCACCTGGGTTGCTCTCCGACTTACCGTCCCGACATTGCTCCCGCCGACTTGGGCGCAGACTGGAAAGGCGGTTTCTTCTGCCCTTGCCACGGTTCGAAATTCGACATTGCAGGCCGAGTATACAAAGGTGTTCCTGCACCGACCAACTTGGTTGTACCGCCTTACAAATATCTGAGCGATACAACTGTTTTGGTGGGCGAAGACTAAAAATAAGGAACGATAATTATGGCAAACCAAACCAATAGCAAAGCAAAAGCATTGTTAGGCTGGATGGACGATCGCTTCCCTCTGTCTAAAATGTGGAATGAGCATTTGGCTCAATACTATGCGCCGAAGAACTTCAACTTCTGGTATTACTTCGGCTCTTTGGCTCTGCTCGTCCTTGTAATTCAAATCGTCAGCGGTATTTTCCTGACCATGAACTACAAACCGGACGGCAACCTTAACGCCTACCATCTGCCTGCTGCCTTTACCGCAGTAGAATACATCATGCGCGACGTGTCCGGCGGCTGGATTATCCGTTACATGCACTCCACCGGCGCATCTTTCTTCTTCATCGTCGTTTATCTGCACATGTTCCGTGGTCTGATTTACGGTTCGTACAAAAAACCTCGTGAATTGGTGTGGATTTTCGGTTCCCTGATTTTCTTGGCATTGATGGCAGAAGCCTTTATGGGTTACCTGTTGCCTTGGGGTCAAATGTCCTTCTGGGGTGCGCAGGTAATTATTAACCTGTTCTCCGCCATCCCTGTTATCGGTCCTGATTTGTCCACTTGGATCCGCGGTGACTTCAACGTTTCCGACGTTACTCTGAACCGCTTCTTCGCCCTGCACGTTATCGCAGTACCTCTGGTATTGCTCGGCTTGGTTGTGGCACACATCATCGCCCTGCACGAAGTGGGTTCTAACAACCCTGATGGTGTTGAAATCAAGAAAAACAAAGACGAAAACGGTATTCCACGCGATGGTATCCCCTTCCATCCTTACTACACCGTTAAAGACATCTTGGGCGTCGTTGTATTCCTGATTGTCTTCTGTTCTGTGTTGTTCTTTGCACCTGAAGGTGGCGGCTACTTCTTGGAAGCGCCAAACTTCGATGCAGCGAATGCGCTGAAAACACCTCCGCACATTGCGCCGGTATGGTACTTCACTCCGTTCTACGCAATTCTGCGTGCGATTCCTTCCTTTGCCGGTACTCAGGTATGGGGTGTAATCGGCATGGGCGCAGCAGTTGTATTGATTGCCTTGTTGCCTTGGCTGGATAAAGGCGAAGTTAAATCTGTCCGCTATCGCGGCCCAATCTTCAAAACTGCGTTGGTTCTGTTCATCATTGCCTTCATCGGTTTGGGTATTTTGGGTGCAATGGTAGCAACTGATACTCGTACTTTGGTTGCACGTATCCTGTCTTTCGTCTACTTTGCATTCTTCCTGGGTATGCCGTTCTATACCAAACTGGATACCAACAAACCGGTTCCTGAACGCGTAACCATGAGCACTACTAAACAAAAAATTATGTTCTTTGTTTACGTCGGTATTACCGTTGTCGGTGCTTACTTGTTTGCAACCAATATCTGATGAGGGCAGCGAAAATGAAACAAACTCTGAAAAACTGGTTTGCTGCCTTATTGCTGGCAGTGCCTATGAGTGCAGCCGTCGCCAGCGGCGGCGGACACTACGAAAAAGTCGATATTGACCTGCGTGACCAGGTCAGCCTGCAGCACGGTGCGCAAATCTTTACAAACTACTGTTTGTCTTGCCACTCTGCAAGCGGTATGCGCTTCAACCGTCTGAAAGACATCGGTTTGACTGAAGATGAAATCAAGAAAAACCTGATGTTCACAACAGACAACGTTGGTGATGTCATGGTAGCGGCAATGGATCCGAAAGATGCCTCCAAATGGTTGGGTGCGCCTCCGCCGGATTTGACCCTGATTGCCCGTTCTAAGGGTGCAGACTACCTGTATGCCTATATGCGCGGCTTCTATAAAGACCCAACTCGTCCGACCGGTTGGAACAATACTGTTTTGGCCGGTGCGAGTATGCCTCACCCATTGTGGGAGCAACAAGGTGTTCAAGCCGTTGAGTTGGATGCCAAAGGTCAGCCCGTTATGATTAAAGACGAGCATGGCAACCTGACTCCTAAGCTGTATTGGGAATCTACCGGTCTGCAAAGCCGTCGCCTGCCTAACGGTAAAGTGATCCAAAAAGAGTACGATACTTATGTACGCGACTTGGTGAACTACTTGGTGTACATGGGTGAGCCTGCTCAGTTGCAACGCCACCGCATCGGCTACATGGTTCTGGCATTCCTGTTTGCGGTAATGCTGCCATTGGCTTACTTCCTGAAAAAAGAATTCTGGAAAGACGTTCACTAATTCTTTTGAATCAAAAAGGCAAACCTCTCTCAGGTTTGCCTTTTTTGTTTGTGAAATTGGTTTATGCGAAAATAATGTAAATTTTAAAATTACTTAATATAAACAATATGATATGTGAAATTTCTGGATTAAGTGTTTGAAATTTTGTATAATTCTGTCTGAATTTTTATAAGGCTTAAGGCCGTCTGAAAAGATTTATCAGGAGTAAAAGATTATGATGACATTGTATTCGGGTATTACTTGTCCATTCAGTCAACGCTGCCGTTTTGTGCTGTACGAAAAAGGCATGGATTTTGAAATCAAAGATGTGGACGTGTTCAATAAACCTGAAGACTTGGCTTTGATGAATCCGTATAACCAAGTACCGGTTCTGGTTGAGCGTGATCTGATTTTGCACGAATCAAACATCATCAACGAATACATTGACGAGCGTTTCCCTCATCCTCAGTTGATGCCGGGTGATCCTGTTATGCGCGGTCGCGGCCGTTTGGTACTGTACCGTATGGAAAAAGAATTGTTCAGCTTGGTGCAAGTGTTGGAAAACCCTGAATCTACCAATAAAGAACAAGCTAAAGCGCGTGAAGCCATTGGCAATGGTTTGACACTGTTGGCACCGTCTTTTGCTAAAAACAAATACATCTTGGGCGATGACTTTTCTATGATTGATGTTGCCTTATCTCCACTGTTGTGGCGTTTGGACTATTACGACATCAAACTGGGTAAATCTGCTGCGCCTTTGCTGAAGTACGCCGAGCGTATTTTCCAACGCGAAGCCTTTATTGAAGCATTGACGCCGGCTGAAAAAGCTATGCGCCGCTAAAGGATGGATCTATGGCAACTTCAACCAAACCGTATTTATTGCGTGCTTTGTATGAATGGTGTTTGGATAATAACCAAACACCACACATCGTGGCTTGGGTAAATGAACATACCCGAGTGCCGATGCAGTATGTGCGCGATAATGAAATTGTTTTAAATATCGGTCCTACCGCCAGTCATAACTTGAATATCGACAACGAATGGGTCAATTTCTCTGCACGCTTTTCCGGCGTGGCGCACGAGATTTGGATTCCAGTCGGTCATATTGTCAGTATATTTGGCCGCGAAAGTGGAGAGGGTATGGGTTTTGAGGTAGAACCATATCAGCCTGCTTCTGTTGAAGCTGCGGAGGCCGAAGATAAAAAAGCTGAATCTGCGGAAGATAAACCGAAGAAAGTATTGAAGCTTGTGAAGTAATTAAAGACAAAAGGCCGTCTGAAATGTTTCAGACGGCCTTTATTGATTGGGGGTATTGAAGTGGCAAAATTAATGGGCAATCAGTTATTAATTAAGCCAAACAAAAAAGCTCTTGTGTTTAACAAGAGCTTTTTTGTTTAGTGGTGGAGGTAAGCGGGATCGAACCGCTGACCTCTTGCATGCCATGCAAGCGCTCTACCAACTGAGCTATACCCCCGAAATTTGGTGGCGAATCAGGGACTCGAACCCCGGACACAAGGATTATGATTCCTCTGCTCTAACCGACTGAGCTAATTCGCCGTTTCGTGAAGTCGCTATTATAGTTTTTTTTGAATATTTGGCAAGCGTTAATTTAGCTTTTTTTTATTTCTTATTGTTTTTAAAAAATAAAAAGTAATTTGTCAGGCTATAGCTTATGGCAAATATCGCCGTGACTGAAGCCTGTCCAATCGATATCGATGTCTTTGCCAAAAGCGATCACTTTAAAAAGTTCGCCCATTTCGTGCTGATGTATCAGTTTCTGTACTACGGCGGCGGCTTGGATATATTCAACCGCATCCGGGCTGCCGATTTGTGCCAGCAGATCGGTGATGCCGAGATTGAGCAGGAAATAAGATTGGGGCAGGTAGCCGATTAAGTCCAAACCTGATTCCGTGCCGGCGCGTGCGATATCGGTGAAATTGACGTGTGCAGTCAAATCGGTCAGGCCGATATTGAAAAATGGGTTATGGATAGTGTGATGGCGATAGTGGCCGATAAATGTGCCTTCCTTACGTTGCGGGTGGTAATACTGAGCGGCATCGAAGCCGTAATCGATAAATATCATGCTGCCGCGCTGCAATTTGGCGGCCAGGGTTTGGATAAAGACATATTGTGCCGGATGCAGCTCGCTTGTGTATGAAGGAAGGGGAGGGAAGTACAAGGCAGCTGTTTGCGAAAGTTCGGCTTGGGTTAATGGTCTGATGGCTTCGATTAACTCGTCATTCTCTAGGCTGACGCCAATTTGCTGAAACCCTTCATCTTGATAAATCAAGCGTTCAACCGGCATGGCATCCAATACTTCGTTGCCGATGATGATGCCGTCAAAATGTTCGGGTAATGTGGCGAGGTGGATGACTTTGGCGGCTGCTTCAGGGGAAGTGTGCTCAAGAATATGTTGGCGTTGTCTCTCTGCAAGTTCTGCCGATAGCTCAATAATATAGTAATGATTCAGGCCGTCTGAAAGATTTTGCAAGAGTGTAGCAGCGAGATGACCTGTGCCTGCACCAAATTCGTAGATATTACCTGCTGTTTGCGGCAGTAATTCGGCAAGTTGTTTGGCAAGAGTTTGTCCGAATAGGGGGGAGAGGGTGGGGGCAGTAATGAAGTCGCCGTCCGTACCGATTTTATGGCTGCCTCCGCTGTAATAGCCGTATTGAGGTGTGTAAAGGGCAAGCTCCATAAAACGGGAGAAGGGTATCCAGTTTTGATGTTGTTCAATTTCGTTTTTTATGAGCTTGGTCAGGTGTGCTGAAGAGGCTTGAGCATCAGGGGAAGGAAGGGGGAGTTGTGGCTTCATGACTGTTAGATAATGTAAAAAATTTAAATTTGTTTGTATATTATAGCCCCTTGTGAGAGGGGTGGTAATTGGGTGTAAAAACACTATATATAGTATTATAAAAGCACATATAATACTATATATAGTGTTTTATGCCATATAAAATGACCAGAATATTAACTTGTCATGTATTATTATATATATAACCTATTGAATTTTAAGTGTTTAGTGTTTTATTTCAGATAAGAAGCGGATTTGACCTGATTGCCAAAATTTCTTATAGTGTCGGTTAGTGGGGCATAGTGGGTGAAAGTGGTTACTTTTTCCTAAAAAGTGTTCTGTGGAAGTGAAAACGAAATATTTTAGGAAGGTGGGATTTTTAATCCCACTCTGTTTTATTTTAATCGAATTTGGGGTGTGATGTGTTTGGCGGTGCTCATGAATTGAGTATGGACAGTAAAGGGCGGTTGGCGATTCCTGCCAAATTCCGTGATATTTTGCTGCGCCGTTATACGCCTGCAATTGTGGTCACACTGGATTCCCGAAAAAAATTATTGATGTACCCCGAGCCCGTTTGGGAAGAAAAAGCCGAGCAGATTTTGAAGTTGAAAGTAGCCGGCAATGAAGCTTTGCAACGGTATCAGAATTTGCTGCTGCACAATGCAGAGATTTTAGAGTGGGATAGCGCCGGACGCGTTTTGATTCCGGCGAATCTGCGCAAACGCGTGGATTTTGAAAAAGAAGTTACTTTGGTTGGCCGTGCAAACCGTATGGAGTTGTGGGGCCGCGAACATTGGGAAGAGGAAATGAATCAGGCTTTGGATATCGATCCTGATGAATTGGCTTTCCAGTTGAGTCAAACGGATTTGCAATTGTGAGTAAAGTTGAAAATTATCAGCATGTTACTGTCTTGTTGCATGAGGCGGTAGATGCGTTGGCAATCCGTGAAGACGGGATTTATGTGGACGGTACGTTCGGTAGGGGAGGGCATTCCCGGCTGATTTTGTCGCGTTTGGGTGAGCAGGGTTGTTTGGTTGTTTTTGATAAAGACCCCGAGGCGATTGCGGTAGCCAATGAGCTGGCGGCGCAAGATAAACGTGTCAGTGTCGTACACAATGGTTTTGAAACATTTCAGACGGCCTTGGATGAATTGGGAATCGATAAGATTGACGGTGCGCTTTTTGATTTAGGGATTTCGTCGCCGCAAATTGACGATGGCAGCCGCGGATTCAGTTTCCGCTTTGATGCGCCGTTGGATATGCGGATGGATCCGACTCGCGGGATGTCTGCGGCAGAATGGATTGCAACCGCATCCGAACAGGATTTACACGAGGTAATTAAGAATTATGGTGAAGAGCGGTTTAGTCGCCAGATTGCGCGCGCCATTGTTGCGCAACGCGAGGAGAGTCCCATCGATACAACCCGCAAGCTGGCGCAGCTTGTGGCGCAAAACGTCCGTACTCGTGAGCGCGGACAAGACCCTGCAACGCGCACCTTCCAGGCAGTTCGCATCTTTATTAACCGCGAGCTCGAAGAGGTAGAGGCAGTTTTGCCGCAGGTTGCAGGCCGTCTGAAAGAGGGTGGGCGCTTGGCTGTCATTGCGTTCCATTCGCTGGAAGACAGAATTGTGAAGCAGTTTATTAAAAAATATTCGCAACATGCGCCTTTGCCCCGTTGGGCAGTGGTTAAGGAAGCGGATTTGCCTCAGCCGCCTTTGAAGGCTGTGGGCAAAGCAATCAAACCGGGTTCGATAGAGACTGAAGCCAATCCGCGTGCGCGCAGTGCAGTTTTACGTGTGGCGGAGCGAAGCAGTGGCGAATTTTCGGTTGTTGACTAGGGAAAGCGTTTCGGCATTGTCGCAAGGGATGTTTCTATTGACAGGCCGTCTGAAAGTTTGAGATGGGTAAGTTGAATATTTTATTGCTGGTTTTGGTGACGGTCTCAGCCTTTGCCGTAGTGTTTAAGCAAAACCAGTCCCGTTTGCATTTTATCGAGTTGGATAAGGCACAAAAACGGGAAATTCAGTTGGAACAGGATTACGCGCGCTTGAAATTGGAGCAGGCTAGGCTGGCAAACCACAAGTTGATTAAAGTGGCTGCCGAAAAGCAACATCTGCTTCCGCCGGGTGCGCATAATACGGCTATGCTGGAACGCAAAAAATAAGAATAGAGCCTTGCATTGATGCAAGATTTACGGGATTTGATGGCTCACTGAGTAGCTAAGTCATGAGAAGTTCAACATGTTAATTAAGAACGAATATAAACCTCAAATGCTGTCTGGAACAACAAAAACGAAAAAGCCGCTGACAAGTAACGGACGAATCGGTTTGGTGTTGGGCGCTGTTGCGCTGGCATTTACCGGTCTGTTGGTGCGCGGGGTTTATCTGCAAACCAGTCAGCATGAATTTTTGAAAAATCAGGGCGACCAACGTTTTGTGCGTACGCTTCCGTTGCCGGCATCACGCGGTATGATTACCGACCGTAATGGTGCTACATTGGCTTTGAGTGCGCCTACCGAATCATTGTATGCCATGCCTTCCGGTATGGAAGAAATGCCGACTAACGAGCAGTTGGAAAAATTGTCGGCCATTGCCGATGTGCCTGTTGAAGTTTTGAAAAATAAATTGTCTAAAAAAGACAAAGGCTTTATCTATCTGAAACGCCAACTCAGCTATGAGAAAGCAGAAGAAATCAAAGCATTGGGCATTAAAGGCATCGCCTTCCAAAAAGAATTGAAACGCCATTACCCGATGGGCAATCTGTTTGCGCACGTTATCGGCTTTACCAATATTGACGGCAAAGGTCAGGAGGGCTTGGAGCTTTCCCGTGAAGATAGCCTGCGCGGTGAAGATGGTGCGAAAGTCGTATTGCGTGACAACAAAGGCAATATCGTTGACAGCCTCGACTCTCCACGCAACAGCGTGCCTAAAAACGGCCAAGACATGATTTTGTCTTTGGATCAGCGTATTCAAACGTTGGCGTATGACGAGTTGAACAAAGCGGTAGCTTATCACAAAGCCAAAGCGGGTACGGTTGTGGTATTGGATGCGCAAACAGGCGAGATTTTGGCATTGGTCAACAGCCCGGCTTACGATCCGAATCAACCGGGTCAAGCCAATAGCGAACAGCGTCGCAACCGCGCCGTAACCGACATGATCGAACCTGGTTCTGCCATGAAGCCGTTTACCATTGCTAAAGCATTGGATTCAGGCAAAGTGGATGCAACCGATACGTTCAATACCCTACCTTACAAAATCGGTCCGGCTACCGTACAAGATACCCACGTTTATCCTACTTTGGATGTGCGCGGCATTATGCAAAAATCTTCCAACGTCGGTACCAGTAAACTTTCTGCCATGTTTACGCCTAAAGAAATGTACGATTTCTATCACGATTTAGGTGTGGGCGTGCGTATGCATTCAGGCTTTCCTGGTGAGACTGCAGGTTTGTTGAGAAGCTGGCGCAGATGGCAAAAAATCGAACAGGCAACCATGTCTTTCGGTTATGGCCTGCAATTAAGCCTGCTGCAATTGGCGCGAGCCTATACTGTCTTGACCCATGACGGCGAATTGTTGCCGGTAAGTTTTGAAAAACAAGCGGTTGCCCCTAAAGGCAAGCGTGTGATCAAAGCCTCTACTGCGAAAAAAGTGCGCGAGTTGATGGTTTCCGTTACTGAAGCCGGCGGTACCGGTACTGCCGGTGCTGTGGATGGTTTCGACGTAGGTGCGAAAACCGGTACGGCGCGTAAACTGGTCAATGGCCGCTATGTGGACAACAAACACGTCGGTACATTCATCGGTTTTGCCCCGGCTAAAAATCCACGCGTGATTGTGGCCGTTACCATCGACGAGCCGACTGCCAACGGCTATTACGGCGGCGTGGTTGCCGGTCCCGTATTCAAAGAAGTCATGAGCGGAAGCTTGAACATCTTGGGCGTTTCCCCGACCAAGCCTTTAAGTAATACCGCTACTGTCAAAGTACCGTCATAATCCAAACAATCAAAGAGATATTGTTTATGTTCAGCAAGTTAACCCCCTTGGCTGAAACCAACTTTCCGCCTCTGCTGTGTGAAAACGCAGCAGGGCGTTTGTTGCATTCAGACAGCCGACAAATTAAACAGGGTGACATTTTCGTTGCCTGTCAGGGCGAATATACAGACGGCCGCAGCTATATTCCTGCCGCCATCGCCAACGGTGCAACCTTTGTTTTTTGGGATGATGACGGCAAATTTACATGGAATCCCGAATGGAACGTTCCTAATCAAGGCATTAAAGATCTGAAACATCGCGCGGGTATGTTGGCGGCACAGGTTTACGGCAATGTTTCAGACGGTCTTAAAGTTTGGGGCGTAACCGGTACCAACGGCAAAACCTCTATCACACAATGGCTGGCCCAAGCTGCCGATCTGTTGGGCGAAAAAACGACCATTATCGGCACAGTCGGCAACGGCTTTTGGGGCGCATTGGAAGAGACCACACATACCACGCCTGCCCCTGTCGATGTCCAAACCCTGCTCTACCGCTTCCGCCAGCAAGGCGCAACAGCCGCCGCGATGGAAGTTTCCAGCCATGGCCTTGACCAATCGCGCGTCAACGGCGTGCCGTTTTGCAGTGCAATCTTCACCAATCTCACCCGCGACCACCTCGATTACCACGGCACCATGGAAGCCTACGGTGCCATCAAGTCGCGCCTGTTCTACTGGCATGGTCTGCAACACGCCATCATCAATGTCGATGATGAATACGGCGCAGAACTCACAGGCCGTCTGAAAAAAGACTGTCCCGATTTAGCTGTTTATGGCTATGGTTTCAGCGAACACGCCGATATCCGCATTACCGATTTCACCGCTTCTTCAGACGGCATGGAAGCCGTATTCCAAACTCCGTGGGGCGAAGGAAAATGCCGTACCCGTCTGCTCGGACGATTCAACGCGCAAAACCTCGCCGCCTGCGTTGCTTTGCTGTGTGCCAACGATTATCCATTCAATAACGTTTTGGAAGTACTGGCAAAAATCCGTCCTGCTTCAGGCCGCATGGATTGCATTATGAACAGCGGCAAACCTTTGGTCGTTGTCGATTATGCCCACACGCCCGATGCACTGGACAAAGCACTCTCCACTTTGCAGGAAATCAAACCTCAGGGCGCGGCTTTGTGGTGCGTATTTGGCTGCGGTGGCAACCGAGACCGCGGCAAACGCCCATTGATGGGCGCGGCAGCCGTGCAGGGTGCCGATAAAGTGGTGGTTACCAGCGACAACCCGCGCTTGGAAAATCCGCAAGACATCATCAACGATATTTTGCCTGCCGTAGCTAATCCTGAGCGCGTCGAGGTTGATCGCGCCGCCGCCATCCGTTATGCGGTTGAGCAGGCTGCCACGAACGATATCATTCTGATTGCCGGTAAAGGGCATGAAAACTATCAGGATGTACAAGGCGTGAAGCACCATTTCTCCGATTTTGAAATCGCAGAAAAAGCATTGGCGGAGCGCGGTTAAGCCATAACGCAAATATTCAGACGGCCCGAAACCTTAAGGCCGTCTGAAAAAGATTTAAGCATATACAATAAAAGCAATACGACACACGCATTACGGCACGTCAGCCATTAAACCCATCACAGTTGTTTGTTTCAGAAGACTTTTTAGAAATGCCGTCTGAACAACAAGGAGACTGATTTGATGCTGAAAATGCCGATAAAAACCTTATTAATCAGTGCAGCCGTGGTTTTATTCGCAGGCTGTACAACCAAACAACTTCCGCGTCCTACTGCCGAAATCGAGCAGTTGAGGGCGCAACAGCCTCCGACCGAGCAAAGCCTGCCCAATCCTGTTAAAGGCAAGCGTTTTGACGATACTTGGGGCGCAGCGCGCAGTCAGGGGCGCAGGCATGAAGGTGTGGATATTTTTGCTAAGAAAAATACGCCGATACGCAGTACGACGCCCGGCATCGTAACCAAAATCGGGCGCAACCAATTGGGCGGTAAAGTTATCGGTATTCAAGGGCCGGGTGCTTGGCATTACTATGCCCACCTGAATAAATTTGCCCGTATCCGTCTGTATGAACGAGTAAAAGAAGGACAGGTCATCGGCTATGTCGGTAAAACCGGCAATGCCAGAACCACACCGGCCCACCTGCATTACGGTGTGTATCTGCCGAGTGGAGCAGTGAATCCGTATCCGCTGATTAATCAGAACAGATAGGCCGTCTGAACAAGATTTGAGAGTATGAACGCAAAGAAATTGGTTAAGGCAACGAATATCGTCGGTATGGTGGCAGTTGTGCTGCTGGTGTACTGGGTATTTGTTCTGATTCTATCCAATGTTTTCGGGCTTAAGGTATTCCGCGAATACATTACGGAAATTTTCCTGATGAGTATTTTGGGGATTTTTGCTGTGATGGCGGGTGCCTTGATACTGAACATCATGCTGAATTTGACCCGTATTGCCGAGCGAGGACAAGAGGAAGAAAGCAAAGGTGGCCGGAAAACCTTATATTTGTTGTTGGCCGTATTTCCCGTTTTGGCCGCTTTGCTATTTGGCGGAAATTATCTGACGGTTCAGAAAAAACGTCAGATTTTGACTCAATCGCTAGAGCGCATCGTCAAGGACAATCCGTCGCAAATCAACGCATTGGCAGATTATCGTTTTGATTTTGCGTATATTAAAAAAGCAGCGTTAATCCTTGAGCTGATGTCGAAGGAAGATTCTGCCTTTAAAGCCGCTACGGTGATTGTGCCGGATACGATAGGTAATAAACAGGTTTATTTGGCTTTCTCAGCCGATTCCCAGTTAAGTGGGATTGATGAGCAGGCACCCGATACTCAGGGAACAGGCAACGATAATGATTTTGTCGTTACTCGGAATGGCAATAAAGAAACAATCAGCAAAACGCAATATCTTTATGCTCCAAATCTGAGCGAGCGTGAATACTTGCAGAGGGTATTTGCCGGACAAACAAATGAAATACGTTATGAGGCAAAAGACGGCAATTACAGCCTTTGCCACCCCTACCGCCAAAACGGTAAAACCATTGTATTGTGTTTTTCCGATTACCAGCAGTACGGGAAAATCGGCAGTTGATAAGAGAAAGTGATTTATAGTATGAAAAGTTGGTTTTTTAATACCTTTCCTGATTATAAAAAATTGCCTAAAAGCGGCAAATTTATGGCATGGTTGACTTTTGTGCAGGGCGTGACTTGGGTAGTTCTGGCAGGAGTTCTGGGTGTGCAGGGACTGATCAACAACATGGCATGGTCTGTGCTGTTTGGAGTTTTAATTTTCGTTCTGGGTGTGTTAGCGCTGTCTGCAGCATGGAATGCGTTTAAATACCGTGCAGTAGGTTTTAAGAGAATGACATATGTGTACATACCATGCATATTGCAGATTGCTTTTGCAAGCGATGTATTTTCTTTTGTATTTTATATAGATAGTGTATTGAAACTATCATTCAGCCTCACAATAAATAAGCTTACTGTCGGTGTAAATTTTGCCGCTATTCTTTTTATTGTGCTGGCAGGACGCAATTATCGTCATTTAAAAATGGTTTCCCAAAATACGGATAAAAATGTGGAGCCGTTAGAACAAGGACAAGAAACACAACCATGAAACCATTAGACCTAAATTTCATCTGCCAAACCCTCAACCTTCCGATGCCGTCTGAAAATCAACCTGTTTCGCGTATCGTTACAGACAGCCGCGATATTCAGGAAGGCGACGTATTTTTCGCGCTTGCCGGCGAGCGCTTTGACGCGCATGACTTTGTTGAAGATGCGTTGGTAGCGGGGGCAACGGCAGTTGTGGTTTCGCGCGAAGATTGTGCGGCTTTGAAAGGCGCATTGAAGGTTGACGATACGCTTGTGGCTTTGCAAAAACTGGCGAAGGCGTGGCGTGAAAATGTGAATCCGTTTGTCTTCGGCATTACCGGCTCTTCCGGTAAAACGACGGTTAAAGAGATGTTGGCCGGCGTATTGCGTCATCGATTCGGTGATGAAGCCGTGTTGGCGACTGCCGGTAATTTCAACAACCATATCGGCCTGCCGCTGACTTTGTTGAAACTGAATGAAAAAAACCGCTATGCCGTCATCGAAATGGGCATGAACCATTTTGGCGAATTGTCTTTGCTGACCCGAATCGCCGGTCCGAATGTTGCTCTGGTCAATAACGCTTTGCGCGCGCATGTCGGTTGCGGTTTTGATGGTGTCAGTGATATTGCCAAAGCCAAAAGTGAAATCTACGAAGGTTTGCTTTCAGACGGCATTGCGCTGATTCCGTGTGAAGATGCCAATATCGCTACATTTGAAGCTGCTACTGTGCAATTAAACGCTCAGACTTTCGGCGTTGCCAGTGGCGATATCCATGCGGAAAATATTGAGTTGAAACCGTTGTCCTGCGAATTTGATTTGGTGTGCGGCAATGAACGTGTTGCCGTGGTATTGCCAGTCCCTGGCCGTCACAATGTGCATAATGCCGTAGCGGCTGCTGCTTTGGCTTTGGCGGCAGGTTTGAGCCTTGCCGAAGTTTCAGACGGCCTGAAAAATTTCAGAAATATCAAAGGCCGTCTGAATATCAAGCAAGGCATTAAAGATACAACTTTGATTGACGATACTTATAATGCAAACCCCGACAGCATGAAAGCCGCCATTGATGTGCTCGCCGCTATGCCTGCGCCGCGTATTTTTGTGATGGGCGATATGGGCGAATTAGGTGAGGATGAAGCCGCCGCCATGCATGCTGAAGTTGGCGCGTATGCACGGGATAAAGGCATCGAGGCCGCGTATTTTGTCGGCGACAACAGCGTTGAAGCGGCAGAGACATTTGGCGCGGAAGGTTTGTGGTTTGCAGACAAAGATCCGCTGATCCAAGTGTTGAGCCACGATTTGCCTGAACACGCTACTGTGTTGGTCAAAGGCTCGCGCTTTATGAAGATGGAAGAAGTGGTTGAGGCATTGGCAGCAACAACCGCGTAAAAGGCCGTCTGAAATATGAAAAAGATTTTACTATTGGTTGGTTTGCTGATTACCGCGTTTTATGCCGGAATGAAAGTACAGGCATTTATTTATGAAGATACCTGCTTGGATTTGGGCGGCGGAAAGAATCCTGGAAACTATCCGATTTGTGTGGTAGAGAAATAATCTTACTTAACAAGGCCGTCTGCAATTTCAGACGGCATACCGATTTATTTTTAATTGGGCAATAAGCCCGCTGTAACAACAAAAACAAAAAAGGAAGCCCCATGTTTTTATGGCTCGCACATTTCAGTAACTGGTTAACCGGCCTGAATATTTTTCAATACACCACATTTCGTGCCGTGATGGCCGCGCTGACTGCACTGGTATTTTCATTATTGTTGGGTCCGTGGACCATCCGCAAGCTGACTGCGCTTAAAGTCGGCCAAGCCGTCCGTACCGACGGTCCTCAAACCCACCTGATCAAAAACGGTACGCCAACCATGGGCGGCTCGCTGATTTTGACCGCCATTACCGTGTCCACAATCTTGTGGGGCAACTGGGCAAATCCTTATATCTGGATTCTCTTAGGAGTCTTGCTCGCTACCGGCGCACTCGGTTTTTACGACGACTGGCGCAAAGTGGTTTATAAAGACCCTAACGGCGTGTCTGCCAAATTTAAAATGGTGTGGCAGTCCAGCGTTGCCATCATTGCCGGTTTGGCATTGTTCTACCTTGCGACAAATTCCGCCAACAATATCCTGATTGTTCCCTTCTTCAAACAAGTTGCCTTGCCGCTTGGCGTGGTCGGCTTCTTGGTATTGTCTTACTTGACCATCGTCGGCACATCCAATGCCGTTAACCTGACCGACGGTTTGGACGGCTTGGCCGCATTCCCCGTTGTACTTGTTGCAGCCGGTCTTGCCATCTTTGCTTATGCCAGCGGCCACTCCCAATTTGCCCAATACCTGCAATTGCCTTACGTTGCCGGCGCAAACGAAGTGGTGATTTTCTGTACCGCCATGTGTGGCGCATGTCTCGGCTTTTTGTGGTTTAACGCCTATCCGGCACAAGTCTTTATGGGCGACGTCGGCGCGCTCGCGCTTGGCGCGGCACTCGGTACCGTTGCCGTCATCATCCGCCAAGAATTTGTCCTCGTCATCATGGGTGGCCTGTTTGTTGTTGAAGCCATTTCCGTTATGTTACAGGTCGGTTGGTACAAACGCACCAAAAAACGCATCTTTCTGATGGCGCCGATTCATCACCATTACGAACAAAAAGGCTGGAAAGAAACCCAAGTCGTCGTCCGTTTCTGGATTATCACCATCGTCTTGGTGCTGATTGGTTTAAGTACCCTCAAAATCCGCTAAATCTCCAAAGGCCGTCTGAAACTTTCAGACGGCCATTATGTAAGGTAAGCATGCTTGCCTGAATCCTACATCTCAAAATAAATCCCGCAATAATCCACACAGAAAGTCCCCAAACATGTACCAATCTTTTGGCGGCGCAACCGGCATCCGCACCCTGACCGACCGTTTCTACGACTTGATGGAACTCGAGCCGCAATACCAAGCCTTGCGCCAAATGCACGGCGAAGACATGACCCTGATACGCGAAAAACTCTATGAATTTTTCAGCGGCTGGCTCGGCGGCCCGCAACTTTTTGTCGAAAAATACGGACATCCCCAACTGCGCGCCCGCCATATGCCTTTTGCCGTCAACGTACAAGTCCGCAACGAATGGATCGCCTGCTTTGCTCAAGCCATGAGCGAACTGGACATCGACAAAGCACTTGCCGAACCTGTTTTAATCCAAGTTTTTGCCATGGCAGATTGGTGCCGTAACCAAAACGAAGACGGTGTCGAACCGCCTATGCCGCCGATGGCAGTTGACCCATGGGTGCGCGCACCGGAATTACAGCAGATTTTAGCCAGCTATGATGTCAACGGATTTTTTGAAGGATTCGCTAGTTAAGGCCGTCTGAGACTTCTTGGATAACACAGAAATAATAATTTGAAAGAAATGGATTTTAGAATGAATAAATTATTAAAAAAAATGATGGTAGCCTTGCTGGTTTTCTGTATAGGACAAACAGTGTATGCGGAAGAGGTTCCTGACGTTCAGAAAATTTTGTGGGTGGCGGAACAAGGTTATGTTCCTGCTCAATATATTTTGGGTGTAATGTATGCTGATGGACAAGGCGTGCGCCAAGACTATGCTGAAGCGGTCAAGTGGTATCGTAAAGCAGCGAAACAGGGAGATACCCGAGCACAATCTAATTTGGGGTTGATGTATGTCAACGGAAAAGGTGTGCGCCAAGATTATGCAGAGGCAGTGCGGTGGTTTCGCAAGGCAGCAGAACAAGGGGATGCAGCTGCCCAATCCAATTTGGGTGTAATGTATGTCAACGGACAAGGCGTACATCAAGACTATGCTGAAGCGGCAAAATGGTTCCATAAAGCAGCGGAACAAGGAAGTGCTGAAGCCCAACTTAATTTAGGTGTGATGTATGCTAATGGGCAAGGTATGATCCAAGACTATGTCGAAGCGGCAAAATGGTATAGAAAAGCGGCAGAACAGGGTGATGCTCAAGCCCAATATAATTTAGGTGTGATGTATACCGATGGACAAGGTGTACGCCAAGACTATGTCGAAGCGGTTAAATGGTATCGTAAAGCTACAAAGCAGGGTGATGTCAAAGCCCAATATAATTTAGGTGTGATGTATGCCAATGGACAAGGAGTCCGTCAAAACTATGTGCAGGCAGTGAAGTGGATTGAAAAGGCAGCAATGCAAGGTCATGTCAAAGCCCAATACAATGTGGGTGCGATGTATGCTAATGGACAAGGTGTCCGCCAAAATCTAAGAGTTGCCAAAGCGTGGCTCGGTATGGCATGTAATAACGGTAATCAGCTAGGATGTGACGGTTACCGTCGTTTAGAATCGGGTTATTGAGCGGTTTATGAAATGCCGTCTGAAAAAACTAGGATAAAACAGAAACAATAATCTGAATGTAATGGATTTAAAAATGAATAAATTATTAAAAAAAATGATGGTAGCCCTGTTATCTTTGGGCTTGGTGCAGGCAGCTTGGGCTGATAATGTGCCGGATTTTAAGGAAACGTTTCAAGTTGCGAAGCAAGGAAATGCTAAAGCCCAATACAATTTGGGTGTGATGTATGAAAAAGGACAAAGTGTCCACAAAGACTATGTTGAAGCGGTCAGATGGTATCGCAAGGCGGCAGAACAAGGGATTGCAGAAGCCCAATTTAATTTAGGTTTGATGTATTACAACGGACAGGGAGTCCGTCAAGACTATGTACAGATAGTGAAGTGGTTTCGCAAGGCTGCAGAACAAGGGTTTGCACAAGCCCAATTTAATTTGGGTGTGATGTACGACAATGGGCAAGGAGTTCGTCAGGACTATATACAGGCAGTGCAGTGGTATCGCAAGGCTGCAGAACAAGGGTTTGCACAAGCCCAATTTAATTTGGGTGTGATGTATGCCAATGGGTTAGGAGTTCGTCAGAACTATAAGATTGCTAAAGAATGGTTTGGTAAGGCTTGTGATAATGGATTCCAACCAGGTTGTGATGCTTATCGAAAATTGAATCAGGCAGGATATTGAATTTTTCTAAAGGCCGTCTGAAAAAACTAGGACAAAACCAAAATGACTTTCCAAAATAAAAAAATCCTCGTCGCCGGGCTTGGCGGCACGGGTATTTCCATGATCGCCTACCTGCGCAAAAACGGTGCGGAGGTTGCCGCTTATGATGCGGAGCTGAAAGCTGAGCGCGTGTCGCAAATCGGTAAGATGTTTGACGGGCTGGTGTTTTACACGGGCTGTCTGAAAGATGCGCTGGACAACGGTTTCGATATTCTGGCGCTCAGTCCCGGCATCAGCGAGCGGCAGCCGGATATCGAGGTCTTTAAGCGAAACGGCGGACGCGTGTTGGGCGACATTGAATTGCTGGCGGATATTGTGAACCGCCGCGGCGATAAGGTGATTGCGATTACCGGCAGCAACGGCAAAACCACGGTAACGAGCTTGGTCGGCTATCTCTGCATCAAGTGCGGGCTGGATACCGTTATCGCGGGCAATATCGGTACGCCGGTTTTGGAGGCGGAATTGCAGCGCGAAGGCAAAAAGGCGGACGTGTGGGTGTTGGAGCTTTCCAGCTTCCAACTGGAAAACACCGAAAGCCTGCGCCCGACTGCGGCGACGGTATTGAACATTTCCGAAGACCATCTCGACCGCTACGATGGCTTGCTCGACTACGCGCATACCAAAGCCAAGATTTTCCGTGGCGATGGCGTGCAGGTTTTGAATGCAGACGATGCGTTCTGCCGTGCGATGAAGCGTGCCGGGCGCGATGTGAAATGGTTTTCGTTGGAACATAAAGCCGATTTTTGGTTGGAGTGCGAGACAGGCCGCCTGAAACAAGGCAATGAAGATTTGATTGCCACACAAGACATTCCGCTGCAAGGCTTGCACAATGCCGCCAATGTTATGGCTGCCGTGGCTTTATGTGAGGCTATCGGTTTGCCACGAAATGAATTGCTCGAACACGTTAAAACCTTCCAAGGCCTGCCGCACCGCGTGGAAAAAATCGGCGAGAAAAACGGCGTAGTGTTCATCGACGACAGCAAAGGCACGAACGTCGGCGCGACCGCCGCCGCGATTGCCGGTTTGCAAAATCCGCTCTTCGTGATTTTGGGCGGCATGGGCAAAGGGCAGGACTTCACGCCCCTGCGCGACGCGCTTGCCGGCAAGGCAAAAGGCGTGTTCCTGATTGGTGTCGATGCGCCGCAAATCCGCCGCGATTTGGACGGTTGCGGTCTGAATATGACCGACTGTGCCACTTTGGAAGAAGCCGTTCAGACGGCATACGCCCAAGCCGAAGCGGGCGATATTGTGTTGCTCAGTCCCGCTTGTGCGAGCTTTGATATGTTTAAAGGCTATGCGCACCGTTCGGAAGTGTTTATCGAAGCGTTTAAGGCTTTATGAGGCCATCTGAAACATGAAAAGAGGGTTGAAAATCTGCTTGGCGACAGTCGTACTTTTGGCTGTCGCCGCTTCGGTGTTCTGGTTTGCTGCGCCGATTCGTTCCACGACTACTGTTGCCACGCCAAGCGAAACGCCGTTGCCAGAAGATGCAGTTATCGACAGATTGGTTGTGCATAAAAGCAAGCGCACCATGTCGGCGTACTCGCAAGGCAGGCTGCTGAAAACCTATCCCATTTCGTTGGGCAAGCAACCAGTCGGGCATAAACAGTTTGAAGGCGACGGCAAAACGCCCGAAGGAAAATACCGCATCAATGAGCGCAATCCCAACAGCGGATACCACAAAAACCTCGGCGTTTCCTATCCCAGCGAAGCCGATAAAGCCTACGCGGCGGCACAAGGCAAAAGCCCGGGCGGGCTGATTAAAATCCACGGCATGAAAAACGGCTGGGGTTTTATCGGCAAAAAACACCTGCAAAAAGACTGGACCAACGGCTGCATCGCGGTAACGGACGAGGAAATCGACGAACTCTACCGCAGCGTGAAACACAACGCAGAAATTGAGATTCTGCCGTAAACATTGTGCGCCATTGCCTCAAAGGTCGTCTGAAAACATAAAAGCGGTTTCAGACGACCTTTTTGCAGCAACGGCAAACTTGTTCTTTGCTTTTATCCGGTGTTACTGTTTCTTAAAAATTGCCTATGCGGGCAAACGGCGAAAAGGCGGGCAGCCATGCCTGACCGAAAAAACGTGTGTTCATCAATCCGAAAGGAAAACCCATGAATTTTCAAGACTACATCCGTTACGATGCCGTCGGTTTGGCAGAGCTGATCCGCAAAAAAGAAGTCTCCGCCGATGAAGTGTTGCAGGCTGCTTTAAACCGCTTGGACGAAGTCAATCCCAAGCTCAATCTGTTGGCGCATGATTTGCGCGAACGCGCGGCGGCGTGGCAGGGGTCGTCTGAAAATGCCGATACGCCGCTGGCGGGCGTGCCGTTTTTGCTTAAAGACCTGCTGGCGGATTGGGAAGGCGCGCCGACATGGTCGGGTTCGCGCATGATGCAGCATTACATTGCCAAGCAAAACAGCGATTTGACCCAAGCCTATCTCGATGCGGGGCTGCGCGTGTTCGGCAAAACCACCACGCCCGAATGGGGCGCGTATCCCGTTACCGAAACCGAAATTTACGGCATCACGCGCAATCCGTGGCATTTGGATTACACCGCGGGCGGCAGCAGCGGAGGCGCGGCGGCGGCAGTGGCTTCGGGCGTCGTACCCGCAGCGCACGGCAGCGACGGTGGCGGCTCCATTCGCTTACCCGCGCACAACTGCGGCGTGTTCGGGCTGAAACCCACGCGCGGCCGCAGCAGTTACGCGCCGAACGCATCGGAGGCATGGCAAGGCTTGGTATGCGACCATGTGTTGACCCGCAGCGTGCGCGACAGCGCGGTTTTGCTGGACATCGCCGCCCAAACCCAAGCCCGCGCCCTGTATGCCTGCCCGCCGCCGCCCGAAAACGGTTTTGCAGACAGCCTGAAACTAGAAACAGGTCGTCTGAAAATCGCTTTTTGGAAACAGGCATGGTTTGGCGGCGGCAACGACGAAGGCACGGAAGTCGCGTTCGCCCATAGTTTGAAACTGATGCAAGACGCGGGACACGAATTGGAAGAAGCCACGCCCGATTTTGCACCGCCTGAACAGCTCAACCGAGCCGCCCGCATCATCGTCATGGGCGAAACGGCAAAACTGTTCTACCAATATCAATACGAAACCGGACAAAAACTGCCGCATCACCTGCTTGAGCCGACAACGTGGGCAATGATTCTGCAGGTGCGGCAAATCAGCGCGGGTGAAATGGCTTGGGCGCGTGACGTGATGCTGGCGCAGGAACGTGCCGCCAAAGCATTTTTCACACGCTACGACGTGTTGATGACGCCCGTCTGCCCGCGCACCACGCCGAAAATCGGCGAGATGATGCCGCCGCCCGCCGCACAAAAAGCCATGCGCCTGCTGTTTGGCACGCTGCGCTTGGGTTTTCTGTTGAAACACAACCCGTTTTTAGAAAATGAAGCCGCCACGACGCTGCAATACGTCGGCTATACGTCGCCGCTGAACATGAGCGGCAACCCCGCCATGAGCGTGCCGCTTTACCGGCATAACGGGCTGCCTGTCGGTACCCAGTTCGCCGCCGCACACGGGCGCGAAGACACGCTGCTTAGCCTCGCCGCGCAGTTGGAACAGATACAGCCGTGGGCGGAAATACCGCAGTTGGCGTAGGGTTTGCATGGGATAAAAAGTAGCCTATTTCCTGAAGAAAAGATTTATACAAGGCTATCTGAAAACATAAAAGCGATTTCAGACGACCTTTTGCCGATATCAAAGGGTAGGGGAGGGCGCAAAGAACGTCAGAATCCGACATCTTTAAAGAATCTGAATTGTTGGTTTGGAAATAAACCTTTAAAATAACGTCAATTCATTTTTTCAGACGGCCTCTTGCCCATTTGCAGGCCGTCTGAATATTTTATTCAAGCCGTTACGGATGTTTTCATGATTAGTCTTTCCAAAATGCTTGACCGGCCGATTGCGCGCGATGGTCGGAAGTTTGATGTTTCTCTCTTGTGGATGGTCGTCTTAATGACGGTCTTCAGCCTGATTATGATTTATTCGGCTTCTATTGCGTATGCGGCATCGGAAGGGGGCAGCCAGTTTTCTTTTGTGTCTAAGCAGGCAATGTTTATCCTGTTTACGGTGGCCATATGCTTGCCGCTTTTCCTGCTGAAGATGAGCTTCTGGCGGCGGATTATTCCGTTTTATTTTGCTGTTTCGGGTTTGCTGTTGTTGCTGGTTTTGTTTGTAGGCCGTGAGATTAACGGCGCGACGCGCTGGATTCATATCGGGCCGCTCAATTTGCAACCGACCGAATTTTTCAAATTGGCGACGGTCTTGTATTTGTCCAGCCTATTTACGCGCCGTGAAGAAATGTTGCGCGATTTGGATTCTTTGGGTTGGTCGTCTTTGTTTACCGGTATTAGCGATTTGGTGTGCAGCCCTTTTAAAAGTGAAGCTTGGGTAAGGGTAAAGGAACGCTTCCGCAAGTTTAAGACCTTGATTCTGCCGATTATGTTGGTGGCGGTCGGTTTGGTTTTGATTATGGGCCAGCCGGACTTTGGCTCGTTTGTCGTGATTGTCGTGATTACCATGGGTATGCTGTTTTTGGCAGGTTTTCCGTGGAAGTATTTTGCCGTATTGGTGGCGACCGTTGTGAGTGGTATGGGCTTGTTGATTTTGGCCGCGCCTTACCGTATGGCACGTGTGGCGGCGTTTTTGGACCCTTGGAGCGATCCGTTGGGTAAAGGCTATCAGCTGACGCATTCCTTAATGGCGATTGCGCGCGGCGGCTGGTTTGGCGAGGGCTTGGGTGCGAGTTTGGAAAAACGTTTCTATCTGCCTGAAGCGCATACGGACTTTATTTTTGCCGTCATCGGCGAGGAATTTGGCTTTGTCGGGATGCTGGTTTTGGTGTTCTGCTACGGCTGGCTGGTGTGGCGTGCGTTTTCCATCGGCAAGCAGGCGCGTGATTCGGGCTTGATGTTCAGCGCGTACATTGCCAACGGTATCGGTATTTGGATTGGTATTCAAAGTTTCTTCAATATCGGTGTAAACATCGGTATCCTGCCCACTAAAGGCCTGACTTTGCCGTTTATGTCTTACGGCGGTTCGGCTGTCTTTATCATGCTGGTGTGCGTTACTTTGTTATTGCGCATTGATTATGAAAACCGCCAAAAAATGCGCGGTTATTCGGTGGAGTAAAACCATGAGCGGTAAAACTTTTATGCTGATGGCCGGCGGTACGGGCGGTCATATTTTCCCTGCATTGGCGGTTGCCGAGTCGCTGCAGAAGCGCGGCCATCATGTGATTTGGCTGGGCAGTCAGGATTCGATGGAAGAGCGTATCGTGCCGCAATACGGCATACGCTTGGAAACGCTGGCCATTAAAGGCATCCGCGGCAACGGTATTAAGCGCAAGCTGATGTTGCCGTTTACGCTGTATAAAACCGTCCGTGCGGCGCAGCAGATTATTAAGAAACACCGTGTCGAGTGTGTGATCGGTTTTGGCGGTTTTGTTACTTTCCCCGGTGGCTTGGCGGCAAAAATTTCCGGTGTGCCGATTGTGATTCACGAGCAAAACGCCGTAGCCGGTTTGTCCAACCGCCAACTGTCGCGTTGGGCAAAACGTGTCCTGTATGCTTTCCCGAAAGCCTTTCAACATGAAGGCGGATTGGTAGGTAATCCTGTCCGTGCCGATATTGCGGCATTGCCTGTTCCTGAAGAACGCTTTGAAAACCGTCAAGGCCGTCTGAAAGTTTTGGTGGTGGGTGGTAGTTTGGGGGCGGATGTGTTGAACAAAACCGTTCCGCAGGCTTTGGCATTATTGCCTGAGGCGGCACGTCCGCAAATGTATCATCAGTCTGGCCGCAATAAATTGGGCAACCTGCAGGCGGATTACGATGCGTTGGGTGTACAGGCCGAGTGCGTCGAATTTATTACTGATATGGTGTCGGCCTACCGTGATGCCGATTTGGTGATTTGCCGTGCCGGCGCGCTGACGATTGCCGAGCTGACGGTTGCAGGTTTGGGTGCATTGCTGGTGCCGTATCCGCACGCGGTAGACGACCACCAAACAGCCAATGCGCGTTTTATGGTGCAGGCCGAAGCTGGTTTGCTGCTGCCGCAAACTCAACTGACGGCAGAAAAACTGGCCGAAATCCTCGGTGGATTAAACCGTGAAAAATGCCTGAAATGGGCGAAAAATGCCCGTACGCTGGCGTTGCCGCACAGTGCGGACGATGTGGCGGAAATTGCCATATCCTGTACCGAATAAGTAGGCAGACTTCGATTAAAGGCCGTCTGAAAAGTTGATTAACGGCGTTTCAGACGGCCTTTATTGCTTTTGTTAAAATTCCTTTACAATAAAAGCATAGCGCAGAAGCGGATAGCCCTTTAAAATAACGCCTTTACGCACTAAAAACCAACCGGAACGCAACGTTATGATGAAAAATCGAGTGACCAACATCCATTTTGTCGGAATTGGCGGCGTCGGCATGAGCGGTATTGCCGAAGTTTTACACAATTTGGGCTTTAAAGTTTCCGGTTCGGATCAGGCGCGTAATGCCGTTACCGAGCATTTGAGCGCTCTCGGCATCCAAGTTTACCCAGGCCATACTGCCGAACACGTCAACGGTGCCGACGTGGTTGTTACCTCTACTGCCGTTAAAAAAGACAATCCTGAAGTTGTTGCCGCGTTGGAGCAGCAGATTCCCGTGATTCCGCGCGCGCTGATGTTAGCAGAATTGATGCGCTTCCGTGACGGCATCGCCATTGCCGGTACGCACGGCAAAACCACGACAACCAGCCTGACCGCTTCCATCCTCGGTGCGGCAGGACTCGACCCGACTTTCGTTATCGGTGGCAAACTCAATGCCGCTGGTACCAACGCCCGTTTGGGTAAAGGCGAATATATCGTCGCAGAAGCTGACGAATCCGATGCCTCTTTCCTGTACCTGACTCCGATTATGTCCGTCGTGACCAATATCGACGAAGACCACATGGACACTTACGGCCACAGCGTTGAGAAGCTGCATCAGGCGTTTGTTGATTTTATCCACCGTATGCCGTTTTATGGTAAGGCATTTTTGTGTATCGACAGCGAGCACGTCCGCGCGATTTTGCCCAAAGTAAGCAAACCTTACGCTACTTACGGCTTGGATGATACTGCCGATATCTACGCAACCGATATTGAAAACATCGGCGCGCAAATGAAATTTACCGTTCATGTTCAAATGAAAGGACATGAGCAAGAGCCGTTTGAAGTTGTTTTGAATATGCCCGGCCACCACAACGTCCTCAATGCGCTGGCGGCTATTGGTGTTGCGCTGGAAGTTGGCGCATCGGTTGAAGCGATCCAAAAAGGCTTGCTCGGCTTTGAAGGCGTCGGCCGCCGCTTCCAAAAATATGGCGACATCAAATTACCAAACGGCGGAACCGCTTTGCTGGTGGACGATTATGGCCACCATCCTGTCGAAATGGCGGCAACCCTTTCCGCTGCGCGTGGTGCATACCCTGAAAAACGCTTGGTCTTGGCTTTCCAACCGCACCGCTATACCCGTACACGTGATTTGTTTGAAGACTTCACCAAAGTCCTCAATACCGTTGATGCTTTGGTGTTGACCGAAGTTTATGCCGCAGGCGAAGAGCCGATTGCCGCAGCCGATTCCCGCGCCTTGGCACGTGCCATCCGCGTATTGGGCAAACTTGAGCCTATTTACTGCGAAAACGTTGCCGACCTGCCGCAAATGCTGCTGAATGTTTTGCAAGACGGTGATGTCGTTCTGAATATGGGTGCCGGCAGCATCAACCGCGTTCCGTCTGCATTGGTGGAATTGTCGAAACAATCATAATAAACAGGCATATTGGCCTTTGAGGACAGATAGGTCGTCTGAACAATATTCAGACGGCCTGTATCAGTATTTAAGAAAGTGGAAATTATGCAGAATTTTGGCAAAGTGGCCGTGTTGATGGGTGGCTTCTCCAGTGAGCGCGAAGTTTCGCTGGACAGCGGCGCCGCTATTTTAGCTGCCTTGAAAAGCAAAGGGGTTGATGCCCATGCGTTCGACCCCAAAGAAACCCCGTTGTCTGAGTTGAAAACACAAGGTTTTCAGACGGCCTTCAATATTCTGCACGGCACTTTCGGCGAAGATGGCGCGATTCAAGGCGCGTTGGAACTGATGGGTATTCCTTACACCGGCAGCGGCGTGACTGCTTCTGCGCTGGGTATGGATAAATACCGCTGCAAACTAATTTGGCAGGCCTTGGGTTTGCCTGTTCCTGAGTTTGCCGTATTACATGATGACAGCGACTTTGATGCTGTTGAAAAAAAATTGGGCCTGCCGATGTTTGTGAAACCTGCCTCAGAAGGCAGCAGCGTCGGCGTGGTAAAAGTAAAAGAAAAAGGCCGTCTGAAAAGCGTTTACGAAGAATTGAAACACTTGCAGGGCGAAATCATTGCCGAACGCTTTATCGGCGGCGGCGAGTATTCTTGCCCGGTATTGAACGGCAAAGGCCTGCCGAGCATCCATATTATTCCGGTTACCGAGTTTTACGACTACGAGGCTAAATACAACCGCGACGATACGGTTTATCAATGCCCGTCGGAAGATTTGAGCGAGGCGGAGGAAAACCTGATGCGCGAACTCGCTGTGCGTGGCGCGCAGGCGATTGGTGCGGACGGCTGTTCGCGCGTGGACTTTCTGAAAGATACGGACGGTAAACTGTATCTCTTGGAAATCAATACCTTGCCCGGTATGACCAGCCACAGTTTGGTGCCAAAATCTGCAGGCCATACCGGCGTGGGTTTTGCTGATTTATGTATTGAGATTTTGAAGACCGCTCATGTGGGATGATGCAGGCGCACTGGGTCGGTTGACCCGCCGGCTATTGGTGCTGATGACCTTTCTGCTGATAGGTTCGGGCATAGCTTGGCTTTACAATTCCAAATATTTTCCTGTGAAACAGATTGCCATTCAGGGCAAGCTGAAATATGCTTCCAGCAAAGAATTGCAAACCGTTGCACGAGAGCATATCAGGGGTAATATGTTCCGCGCCGATATTGATTCGGCGCAGGCCGCTTTTCAGGAATTGCCTTGGATTGACTCGGCAATGGTACGCCGCCGTTTTCCGGAAACCGTGGAAATTATCCTGACCGAGCGTGTGCCGGTTGCACACTGGCGCGCTGGCGGCTTGGTGGACAGTAAGGGCAATGTGTTTGCCGCAAGCCTGAAACAGGACCTGCCTATATTTGAAGGGCAGCAGGGGACAGGCAAAGACATGGTCAAACATTATGCGGACTTTTCCGGAATTTTGAGCCCGTTGAAACTGACCATCAAAGAATTGATCTACACGCCGCGTTCGGCATGGCTGCTTGTATTGAACAACGGCATTACCGTGCGCTTGGGGCGTGAAAACGAAATCAAACGTTTGCAGCAGTTTGCCCAGATTTGGCCATCGCTGCTGCGTAAAAAACAAAGTCGTATCGAGTATGTCGATATGCGTTATAAGGATGGTTTTTCAGTCCGTTACCGGCCGTCTGAAAACCCTTCCGACAGTGAATAGCCGATTAGACGTGAAGCAATCTTGTTTCAAAAATAATCAAACCGTCAGTCAGACAACATAGCGAACGAGCAATTATGGAACAACAAAATAAATATATCAGTGCATTAGACATTGGTACGTCCAAGGTCATCGCCTTAATCGGTGAGATTCGGGAAGATAACGAAATCCACATTGTTGGCTTGGGTCAAAGCCCTTCACGCGGTCTGCGTGCAGGTATGGTGACCAACATTGACGCCACTGCGCAAGCCATTCGTCAGGCGGTAGAAGATGCCGAGCTAATGGCAGATACCAAAATTTCCCACGTCGTCACCGGTATTGCCGGTAACCATATCCGCAGCCTGAATTCACAAGGAGTGGTAAAAATTAAAGATGGCGAAGTATCGCAAGCCGACATCGATCGTGCTATCGAAACGGCCAAAGCCATCAATATTCCGCCTGATCACAATATCTTGCATACCGTGGTTCAAGAGTACATCATCGACAACCAACCTGGTGTGAAAGAGCCTATCGGCATGAGCGGCGTGCGTTTGGATACCCGTGTACACATCATTACCGGTGCGAACACTGCTTTGCAAAATATCCAAAAATGTATCCAACGTTGCGGCTTGCAAATGGATCAAATCATGCTTCAGCCTTTGGCAAGCGGTCATGCTGTTTTGACTGAAGACGAAAAAGATTTGGGCGTGTGTGTCATCGATATCGGTGGCGGTACGACCGACATCGCGGTTTATACCAACGGCGCAATCCGCCATACTGCGGTTATTCCCGTTGCCGGCGATTTGATTACCAAAGACTTGGCGCAAGCCTTGCGTACGCCGCACAGTGCAGCCGAATACATCAAAATCCATTACGGCGCCGCGATTCCGACTATGGACGGCTTGGATGAAATGATTGAAGTCCCTAGCGTTGGCGACCGTCAATCGCGTCAAATTTCACGCCGTGTATTGGCTGAAATCATCGGTCCGCGCGTAGAAGAAATTTTGGAATTGACGCTGAACGAATTGCGCCGCTCTGGGTTCCCTGAAGAAGTGTTAACTTCCGGTATCGTTTTGACCGGTGGTGCTTCTATGTTGACCGGTATTGTTGAGTTGGCGGAAGAAGTCTTCAACCTGCCGGCGCGTATCGGCGTTCCACAGGAAATGGGCGGCGTATCCGAGCGTATCCGCAATCCACGCTATTCAACAGCGATTGGCCTGCTTCAGACGGCCTATGCTGCCGAAGAGGGTGAGCAAACCAGCCGAACCGGTGCGATTGCCCTGAATGATTCGGGCAAAAAAATGGGTCTGTGGGAAAAAATCCAAAGATTCTTCAGAGACAATTTCTGATAAAAGTTTTCAGGGCAGGCGGCGTAGCAACCGTTTGTCCTGAATATTTAAGTGGAATTAAACGGTTTTAAATAATTGCCAAGTGGATAATTTAAAACTTGTATATTTTCTGTTAAAAAATGTAGTAAAAATATAACGCCGACAGCCGAATGGTAAGAAGATTTTTGCCAGTATCTGGATACTTCTTATATAATACGGATAATAAGTTATTTTTGAACCGTCCTTATAAAGCGGGGCGCGGAGGATTATTGAATGGAATTTGTTTACGACGTAGCAGAATCAGCAACGAGCCCTGCTGTTATTAAAGTTATCGGTTTGGGCGGCGGTGGCTGTAATGCCATCAACAACATGGTTGCCAACACTATTCATGGTGTTGAGTTCATCAGTGCCAATACCGATGCGCAATCATTGGCTAAAAACAATGCGGCTAAACGCATTCAATTGGGTACAAACCTGACTCGCGGTTTGGGTGCCGGTGCAAATCCTGAAATCGGCCGCGCCGCTGCTCAAGAAGATCGCGAAGCCATCGAAGATGCCATCCGCGGTGCAAACATGCTGTTCATCACTACCGGTATGGGTGGCGGTACAGGTACCGGCTCTGCTCCTGTTGTGGCTGAAATCGCTAAAGAAATGGGTATCCTGACCGTTGCGGTTGTAACCCGTCCGTTTGCTTACGAAGGCAAACGCGTACATATCGCTCAAGCAGGTTTGGATCAACTCAAAGAGCGCGTCGATTCCCTGATTATTATCCCGAACGACAAATTGATGACTGCTTTGGGTGAAGACGTGACCATGCGCGAAGCCTTCCGTGCAGCAGACAATGTACTGCGTGACGCGGTTGCCGGTATTTCTGAAGTAGTGACTTGTCCTAGCGACATGATCAACTTGGACTTCGCCGACGTGAAAACCGTGATGAGCAATCGCGGTATCGCCATGATGGGTTCTGGTTTCGCGCAAGGTATCGACCGTGCCCGTTTGGCTACCGATCAAGCTATCTCCAGCCCGCTCTTGGATAACGTTACTTTGGATGGCGCACGCGGTGTATTGGTAAACATTACCACTGCTCCTGGCTGCCTGAAAATGTCTGAGTTCAACGAGATTATGCGTATCGTCAACCAAAATGCACATCCTGAAGTGGAATGCAAATTTGGTGCTGCCGAAGACGAGAGCATGAGCGAAGACGCTATCCGTATTACCATCATTGCTACCGGCTTGAAAGAAAACGGTACTGACAACCAACTGCGCGCTGCTGCCCGTACCCAACAATTGGTACGCGGTGCGGAAGAAGCGCCTCAAGCTCAAAGCCAAAGCAGTGCTGAAAGCCTGGTTCGTACCAACCGCAATATCCGTTCTATGAATCTGACTGCGGCTGATTTTAGCAACCAGTCTGTACTGGATGACTTTGAAATTCCGGCTATCTTGCGCCGTCAGCAACATACTTCTGATAAATAATCAGGATCATGTATGAAAAGACCTGCCTTTAAGGCAGGTCTTTTTTATTAGTAAAATATACTTAAGGCCGTCTGAAAATTTTCAGACGGCCTTAAGTTCAAATAAAGCAAATAACAAACTTACCCTTTATTGAGAATTTGCTTGTTTTCGCCCTCACGACGCAATTCTTTGGGCAAGACAAATACAATGCTTTCTTCTGCGCCTTCTCCTTCGCGTATGGTCTCATGTCCCCAATCTTGAATGGTTTGTAAGACTTCTCGAACCAAGACTTCGGGCGCAGATGCACCGGCAGTTACACCGACCTTGGTTTTATTTTCAAACCATTCTTTTTTCAGATAGGAAGCATTATCGACCATATAGGCATCAACTCCGCGCAATGCGGCTACTTCACGCAAGCGGTTGCTGTTGGAAGAGTTGGGCGAGCCGACAACAATCACGAGATCGCATTCTTCGGCCAATTCTTTAACAGCGGTTTGGCGGTTGGTTGTGGCGTAGCAGATGTCTTCTTTGTGCGGATTGCGGATATTGGGGAAGCGTTGGTTTAAAGCTGCAATAATGTCTTTGGTTTCATCCACCGATAAAGTGGTTTGGCTGACGTAGGCAAGTTTGTCAGGATTCTTGACGTTCAGTCCGGCTACATCTTCCACTGTCTCAACCAGAAACATTTTACCCGGAGGTAATTGTCCCATCGTGCCTTCTACTTCGACGTGGCCTTTGTGGCCGATCATGATAATTTTGTAATCTTGCTCATCAAGGCGGGCTACTTCTTTATGGACTTTGGTTACCAAAGGGCAGGTGGCATCAAAAACGCGGAAACCACGTTGCACCGCTTCTTCCTGTACGGCTTTGGATACGCCGTGAGCAGAGTAAATCAGTGTGGCACCCTTTGGGACATCCGCCAAGTCATCAACAAAGACGGCACCTTTTGCACGCAGATTGTCCACGACGAATTTGTTGTGAACAACTTCATGGCGGACGTAAATAGGCGCGCCGAATTCTTCGAGTGCACGTTCAACAATGCTGATGGCACGGTCAACACCGGCACAGAAGCCGCGGGGATTGGCAAGGATAATGGTTTTTTGAGTCATGTGTATTCCGTTTTCAGACGGCCTTTGTGTCGTTTGAAGGTGTTTTTTTGTGCAGCAAACCATCTAATACCAAGCAAACTGCACCAACGCAGATAAAGCTGTCGGCAATGTTAAATGCAGGGTAAAACCAGTTTTGCCAATAGAAAAGCAGAAAATCGACAACGTGGCCGTGAATCAGGCGGTCAACCACATTGCCAATCGCGCCACCGATAATCATGGCAGCCCCCAGTTTGCCCCAGCGGCCAAACTCATCACGCCAAATAGCACGGGCTAAATATAGGCTGATAACGATGGCCAGACCTAAAAAGAAGAATTTTTGCCAGCCACCTTGGTCGGCCAAAAAACTGAATGCCGCGCCTGGATTATAGGCAAGTGTCAGGTCAAAGAGGTCTGGAATGATATTGAGGCGTTCGCCTTCGGTAAAGTGTTTCAAGATTTCCCATTTGCTCAGTTGGTCAAGAATAATGGCAACGAGGGAAAGTAAGAAAAAGGGCATTTTTGCAGAAGAGGATGAACTCATGTTTTCAGACGGTTTATGTAATAAAGGGCTTATTTTACCTGAAAGCAGGCTGGAAGTGTTTGCGATGGCATCGACGTTAAGGCCGTCTGAAAATAGAAACGCCGCCACTTGAATGTATCAAATGGCGGCGTGGTAAGTATATATGGGCTTATTGGTTTTTAAGCAATGGGAAGCCCAGTTTCTCGCGGCTTTCAACGAATTTTTGAGCAACGATACGGCTCAGTGCACGAATGCGGCCGATGTAGGTTGCGCGTTCTGTAACAGAAATGGCGCCGCGTGCATCCAAGAGGTTGAACGTGTGGCCGGCTTTGAGTACAAGCTCGTAAGCAGGCAGGGCAAGACTGGTATCCTCAACTGCAAGCAGGCGTTTGGCTTGTTCTTCATAGTCGTTGAATTGGCGCAAGAGCCAATCGGCATCGCTGTATTCGAAGTTGTAGGTGGATTGTTCGACTTCGTTTTGATGATAAACGTCGCCGTAAGTGACGATGTTGCCATCAAGGGTTTTTGCCCAAACGAGGTCGTACACGTTTTCCACGCCTTGCAGATACATGGCGAGACGCTCGATACCGTAGGTAATTTCACCGAGTACAGGGGAGCAGTCGATACCGCCGACTTGTTGGAAGTAGGTGAATTGGGTTACTTCCATGCCGTTGAGCCAAACTTCCCAACCCAAGCCCCAAGCGCCGAGAGTAGGGTTTTCCCAGTCGTCTTCGACAAAACGGATGTCGTGTACTTTAGGGTCGATACCCAATTCGCGCAGGGAATCGAGGTAGAGGTCTTGAATATTGGCTGGTGCAGGTTTGAGCGCAACTTGGAATTGATAGTAGTGTTGCAGGCGGTTGGGGTTGTCGCCATAGCGGCCGTCTTTGGGGCGGCGGCTGGGTTGAACGTAAGCGGCAAACCAAGGCTCTGGGCCTAATGCGCGCAGGCAGGTGGCTGGATGCGAAGTACCAGCACCGACTTCCATATCGAAAGGTTGGATAACGGTGCAGCCTTTGTCTGCCCAGTAGTTTTGTAATTTGAAAATAATTTGTTGGAAGGTGAGCATGGTGGATGGAATAGATTGGAATAAAGAGGGTATTTTACTGTTTTGAGCCTGTTTTGGATAGGCTGAAGGAAGCGGAGCAGTTTATTTGCCGTCCAACAGGTCTGAAAAGGGGTCGTCTTCCGAAGAAACGGTGTATTTTTCTTGTGCCCATTCGCCTAAATCAATGAGTTTGCACCGTTTGCTGCAGAAAGGGCGGTAGGGACTGTCGGTGTTCCAAACGACTTCTTTGTGGCAGGTCGGACATTTTACAACAGGAGCGGTCATGCAGTTTCTTTCAGAGTTTGTGCAATGGATTGATAGTATTGATGCAAACGGACAACCTTGATTTTTGCTTCTTCCATGCTATGGGTATTGTCCAATACATCGTCGGCATGCAGCAGTCTGTCACATCGAGAAGCTTGGGTAGCCATGATTTGACGCGTTTGTTCTTCTGAAAAACCATTGCGTTGATGTACGCGTTCGATTTGGACGGACTCTGGAACATCTACAACCAAAATACGGTCGGTCTCCGCTTTAAATGCTGGATTCTCAATTAAAAGCGGTACATCGACAATGCCGTAAGTTGAGAAGGTAAGTTGTTGTTTCTGCTGTTGGATTTTGTTTAAGATTAATGGCAGAAGCAGGTTTTCCAGTTGTTTTTTGGATTGAGGCCGTCTGAAAACTTCTTCCCGTAAAGCCATACGATTCAGACGGCCTTCATGATCAAAAACCTCATCGCCGAAAAGCTCGCGGATGGCAGGAAGGGCTTCGCCGTTTTCAGCGGTCAGTGAGCGGCTGATGGCATCGGCATCGATAATGGGTACGCCAAGTTCGGCAAACATTTGGGCGATAGATGATTTGCCACTGCCGATGCCGCCGGTCAAGCCTATCCATAATGTCATTATCGGAATCCTGATTGTACGAGCCACCATTGTACCAGTTGGGTAATAGGTGCATTGGCAACCAAAATAATCCATCCTGCCACAGCAAGGCTGGGACCAAAAGCAAAATATTGACCTTTACCGACGCGGGCAATGAGTGCGCCCACCAGACCGACTAAGGCAGCCATGAAGATCAGAACAGGCAATATACCTACGCCCAGCCATGCCCCGAGCGCGGCCAAAAGTTTGAAGTCGCCATTGCCCATGCCGATTTTACCGGTCAGAAGTTTATAGACGGCACATAAAGTGTAAAGGCTCATATAGCCTGCGATTGCGCCCCAAACGGCTGAATGCAGGGGCACAAATGTGTCATTCAGATTAAACAACAGACCGATCCAAATTAGGGGCTGAGTCAGGCTGTCGGGTAAATATTGCGTATCGGCATCAATAAAGGTCAGCGCAATCAATATGGCAGTCAGAATTAATCCGCCAATAGTCGACCATGACCAGCCGTATTGCCACGCGACAATACCGAATAAGACGCCTGTTAGCAGCTCAATCAGCGGATAGCGTATGCCGATAGCGGTTTTGCAGGAGTGGCATTTCCCGCCCAGTAAAACATAGCTGAGAATGGGGATGTTTTGCCAAAGTTTGACAGGGCTTTTACATTTTGGGCAGCGTGAATCCGGTTTACGCAGATTAAATGGCTGTTTGTCTTCATCTGTCAGCTCGATGCCCAAATGCTCTTTGGAAAATTGTGTCCATTCGCGTTCCATCATTATCGGAGTACGATAAATGACAACATTCAGAAAGCTGCCAATCAGCAATCCCAAAATAACGGCTAAAGGAATAGCGAATGGCGCAAGAACGGAGAGGGCATCGATGGCAGAGTAAATACTATCAAGCATATCAACCTACGACATTACCCAAGTTAAACAGCGGCAGATACATGGCAATCAGCAAGATACCGATGAGCGAACCCAATACCACCATGATGATAGGCTCCATCAAGTGAGACAATCGGGAGACGGAGTTGTCCACTTCATCTTCGTAGAATTCAGCGGCTTTGTTCAGCATATCGTCCAAAGAGCCTGACTCTTCGCCGATGGCCGCCATTTGGATCACCATATTGGGGAACATATCAGTACTTTGCATACTGGATGTCAGCGACAGGCCTTGGGTTACCTTGGCTCTGATGTCTTGAGTAGCTTCTTCATAGAGAATATTGCCGGATGCGCCTGCAACTGAATCTAATACTTCCACCAAAGGAACGCCGGCTGCGAAGAGGGTAGAGGTCGTACGCGCCCAACGGGCGATGGTCGCTTTTCGGACGATGGCGCCAAAAACAGGCAGTCGCAAAATCAGAGCATCGATTCGTTTTTGGAAGGTAGGCGATTTTTCATGGAGTTTGTACAGGCCGAAAGCGGAAACAATCAAAAGGATGATCATAATCCAGCCGTAGTCGACGAATAAATCAGACAAGTTCATGACAAGTTGGGTGAGACGTGGCAGCTCTGCACCCATATTGGCATAAACTTCTTTAAAGGCAGGCAGTACAAACATCATCATGATGAAGATAAGCGCAATCGCCACCACGATAATGGCAATCGGGTAGGTCAGTGCGGTTTTAACTTTTTTCTTAATGGCTTGGGTTTTTTCTTTATAGACAGCCAGTTTGTCCAATAAGCTTTCCAGTACGCCGCCGGACTCGCCTGCGCTGACCAGATTGCAATAGAAACGGTCGAAATATTTTGGATATTTGGAGAACGATTTACCCAATGCGCTGCCTTGTTCGACATCGGAGCGAACCTGCATCAGCATTTCGGTCATGCTCGGATTGGAGTGGCCGCGCGCAACGATTTCAAAAGCCTGCATCAGCGGTAAGCCTGCCTTCATCATGGTTGCCAGTTGGCGAGTGAACACTGTAATGTCTTCTTGGGTAATACGGCGTTTGCGTGCGGTTTTGACTTTGCTGATACGCAAAGGGCGAATGCCTCTGCGTTGGAGTTTTTTGCGTGCTTCTTCTTCGTCTTTAGCAACTACTTCACCACGGACAAGACGTTCGGTCTCGGTATTTTTTCCTTCAAATGTAAAACGCTTGCCTTTGCTTCTTGAGCCGAACAGACTTCTTTTTTGCTCTGCTTGAGCCATGAGTTATCCCTTGTTAGTAAGAAATAAAGCGGACTGTTTCCCCGTGCCGCTTTATTTTAATTTTCGAAAATATGGCAGTTTAGTCATTGGTATGGGCAGTTACTTCTTCCAACGAGGTCAGGCCTTGCATGACTTTCATGAGGCCGGCACGACGCAAGTCTACCATGCCTTCCTGATAGGCCATGTTCATGATATCAACTTCCGTACCGTTGTTCATAATGACTTTTTGCATTTCATCGCTGACCGGCATGACTTCATAAATACCGACGCGGCCTTTAAAGCCTTTGCCGCGGCAGCTGTCGCAGCCAACCGGGCGGTAGAGTTTCCAATCTTGAGCCAAGTCCGCATCGGTAAAGCCGGCTTTTTTCAATGCCGGAACCGGCGGGCGTTCAACTTCGCGTTTGCAGTTTGGACACAGTCTGCGCAACAGTCTTTGCGCCATAATCAGGCTGACCGAGCTGGCGATATTAAAAGGCGCTACGCCCATGTTCAAAAGGCGGGACAGCGTGGCAGGTGCATTATTGGTATGCAGGGTCGAGAAAACCATGTGGCCGGTTTGGGCGGCTTTAATGGCGATGTCGGCGGTTTCTAAGTCACGAATCTCACCGACCATAATAATATCAGGATCCTGACGTAAGAAGGACCGGAGTGCGGCGGCAAACGTCAGGCCTTGTTTTTCATTGACGTTGACTTGGTTGATACCCGGCAGGTTAATCTCGGCCGGATCTTCTGCCGTTGAAATATTCACATCTTCCGTGTTCAAAATACTCAGGCAGGTATAGAGCGAAACGGTTTTGCCCGAACCTGTCGGACCGGTAACCAATACCATGCCGTAAGGGCGGTTGATGGCCTCAAGCAGCATTTCTTTTTGGAAAGGCTCTAAGCCGAGCTGGTCGATATTGAGCGATGTACCATCGGAATTTAGGATACGCATCACCACTTTTTCGCCAAACAATGTCGGCAAAGTGCTGACACGGAAGTCAATCGGACGGCCATGTTTATGGAAGGCAATTTGAATTCTGCCGTCTTGCGGAATACGTTTTTCGGAAATATCCAAACGCGCCATCACTTTGATACGCGATGCCAACTGGCCGCGCACGGCGACAGGAGGTTGTACGACTTCGCGCAATTGTCCGTCCACACGGAAACGAACGCGCGCCATTTGTTCGTAGAATTCAAAGTGGATATCCGATGCGCCCGCGTTCAGGGCATCGGATAAGGTTTTGTGGATGAAACGGGGGATAGGGCCGTCTTCAGCTTCTTCATTGTCGATATAAAGCGATTGAGATTGCTGCGTTGCTTCATGTTCGTCGTTGATTTCTTTCAGAATGGTCGTCGAACGTTGACCCAGCCATTCCAGCAATGAGCTGAGCTGGTCGTCGGGAACCACTACCAAGTCGACACTTAAACCTGAAGCAAAAGCGATTTTTTGGAAGTTTTGGATTTGGGTCGGATCGGATACGGCGAAATAAACCTTGCGTCCGCGTTTGAAAATCGGAATGCAACGGTTTTGCACCATTTGCTCTTCCGTCAGAATGTCGCTGACTACATTATTGCGCGGGTAGTAGCGCAAATCCAAAAGGGGATAACTGAATACGCGCGCGACCAACTCTCCCAAAGCTTTAGGGGAGATGATGCCGTCTGAAAACAGTTTGGGCAGGATTTCTTTGCCTGATTGTAAAAGGCTGTTGTAATGTTCCGCTTGTTGATTTGAGATGGTCTGGCTTTGAACCAAAACACGCAATAATCCGACACTCATTTTATTTTCCGTTTCTTGTGCAGTTTTCCCTTTAATTTAGAGGAAAGCCGTATTATTTTATCATTATTATGATTAAAGCATATATTTAATTATGCAAATCTGCTTAAGTGGCAAAGACATGCTTCTGCTTTAATTGTATTTTTATTTCAGACGGCCATTATAAAGCAAGGAGAATAGGCGTTAAACTCGATATTTTTGGATTATGATGAAAAAACAACAATTTTGTCGTATGAATCCAATCAATAACGAAATTATATTTCATGTTGCTATCCCTTGTTTGGAGACGGCAGAAAAGGTTGTTTTGATGGACAGACGGTTGGAATTTGAAATATGAAAAGGCCGTCTGAAAAGCGGAAACACATAATTTCAGACGGCCTCTGTTTTTGATTCTCTTTTGGTTCTCTTATCCGTAAATCTTAGTTCGGATTTCAACAAGTGCATTGATTGCCAAACTGGTGTTTACAGCTTCCGGCAGATCGGACTGGGCGAACAAATTTGCTACTTCGTTAATCAAGGTTTCTGCACGCACCAACAGTTCATCGTAAGGAAAAGAACCACGCTTGATGACCAGCAATTCGTCACGATTAGGACGACGTGGACGGATTTCGCCATAAAGGGCAATATCGCGCGCGGTTTCAAGCAGGCGGAAGGTGTGCATCATATTTTTTGCATCGTAACCTTGGCCGTGCGCCTGCGTGCCTTGATAGCGTGTTTCGTTGCGTTCTGCCAGCCATTGTTGATAAGAGGCATATTCGCGGCAGTAGCTGCTGTATCCATCTTGGTTGAAGGATAGATGGGCAAGCGGTGTTTCTCCTTCTGGAATAGTGCTGAGTGAAAGCGTTGTGGCTTCGGGTTTGGGTGCAATACCGTGGTAGCCCATCGTGCCGTCGGCATCGTAAAACAGCGCATAAAGTTCTCGGGCGTGGGCGATTTTGATTAAGCCTGCACGCCTTTGCTCCATTCCGCGTTGTGCAAGCCAGTACTGTAACGGTACGGTTTGCCTGCCTGCTACGATGTGGCAGAAATCAAGGATGCTTTTCTTTTCAGACGGCATTGGATTGCTGATTTTTTTATTCAATCCCCGTGCTTTTTTGATTTGTCCGTAGGCATAACCTGCAAAACTTTGTTGGCAGGTTTTAGAGATAAACCATTCGGTTTTGAACGCATCCATCAATGGCGAACGGTATCGCACACAGTCGGAAGGGGAAGCCAGCAGCTCCAGCGTGTTCGGATTGCTTTGCAGCAGCAATTCGATAAACCGTCCCAGTTCGTAATACACAATATCGTTGGTTTCATTGCTGATTTGCGGGATGTATTCCATGCCGTAAAACATGGATTTGGGCAGGTAAAACACGCCTTTGATGTCGGTATCGGACTCAGGCGTTGCCAAACCGTAGGCACGGCTGCCGGACACGGCTTCAAGCAGAATCAGGTTTTGCGTGTGCAAGTCTTCGAGGGTCAGCATATTCAGACGGCCTTTTACGGATAAATGGTTGCCAAGGTGGAACGGAATAATTCGTTCAAAGGCCCGCTATCGGCAGGTTCGGCAGTAGGGGCAGACAAGGCGTAAACTTCGTTATATAGGTCAACAGTCAGCTTTTGCAGCTCTGGCGATAATGTGTGCAGATAACTTTCGTTCTGCTCTGCTTTTAATGCAACCAGATCAGTAATTTGGGTAGCACAATCGGTTTGCCATTCGCTCATCAACTCAATCAAAGTCATTGGTGGAATGTCACCTTGTTTTACTGCCCAGCGTGCCGCCAATAAAGGACGTAAGACGTAAAACCATTTCTTCAATTTAATCGGCTGCGCCAAATCCATGGCTTTCAAAGCATTGCCGGCGATACCGCGATAATGGTGCAACAACGCGGCGGCTTGGACGTATTGGGGCGCAAGTTCGTTCAGACGGCTTATGAATGCCTCATCTTGTGTATAAACAATCGGCGAACGCAACCATTCCAGCAATACGGCATTGCTTTTTCTCAACAGGCGCAAAGCCTTGCGGATGTCCCAGCCGCCTACATCAAACCATTGGTTTTCAATAAATTCAAACGTATCTTTTGCTTCATCAATTTGCAGATAATGTTCTTGGGGTCGGATATAAATGGCGCGAACGTCATAATCGCTGTCGGGCGAAGCAAAGCCCCATGCGCGGCTTCCGCTCTCCGCCGCCAGCAGAAAATGCAGTGGTTCGGCAAGTGAAATTTGAGTCAGTTTTTCTTGAATAGTTTGTTTCATTACGTTTTCCTTCTTTTTGCAGAAAGGCCGTCTGAAACTGAGCAATCAGGTTTCAGACGGCCTTTTAACTATTTAAATCCGATAGGATTGATTAGGCTTTGTTTTTCAGACGGCCATGCAATTCCTGTACGCTGTACACGCCCAAGTGTTCGCGGCTTTTTGCGCCTTCGCTCATGGCTTCGCTGCCGGCGATGGTGGTGTATTGCGGTACGCGTTGGGTGAGGGAAGTGCGGCGGATGCTGTGGCTGTCGGTAACGGATTGCACTGTACTGCCGACGGTGTTGACCACCAGTGCGATTTCGCCGTTTTTAATTGCGTCCACGATGTGTGGGCGGCCTTCCTGCACTTTGTTGACCGCTTGCACGATGATGCCATGTTCTTTCAAGTATTCGGCGGTACCGCGTGTGGCGCAGACACCGTAGCCGAGTGCTTGGAAGTTTTGTGCGGTTTTGACGATGAGCGGTTTGTCTTCGTCGCGTACGGCGAGGAACACTTTGCCTGTTGTACTCAAGCGTTCGCCTGCGCCGAGTTGGGCTTTGAAGTAGGCTTCACCGAAGCTTGCGCCTACGCCCATGACTTCGCCGGTAGAGCGCATTTCAGGGCCGAGAATGGTGTCCACACCCGGGAATTTGATAAATGGGAACACGGCTTCTTTAACAGCGTAGAAGTCCGGGATGACTTCTTTTTCTACGCCTTGCTCTTTCAGCGAAATGCCTGCCATCACGCGTGCGCCGACTTTGGCGAGCGGTACGCCGGTGGCTTTGGATACGAACGGTACGGTACGGCTGGCGCGTGGGTTCACTTCCAGTACGAAGACCACGCCGTCTTGTACGGCAAACTGTACGTTCATCAAGCCGACCACGCCCAGTGCATATGCCATGGCTTTGGTTTGACGGCGGATTTCGTCTTGAATTTCTTCGTCCAAAGAGTATGGAGGCAATGAGCAGCCGGAGTCGCCGGAGTGGATACCTGCTTGTTCGACGTGTTGCATGATGCCGCCGATCACGACATCTTGGCCGTCTGAAACGCAGTCTACGTCCACTTCGATGGCGTTGTTCAAGAAGAAGTCGAGCAATACGGGGCTGTCTTCGGAAACTTGTACGGCTTCGCGCATGTATTTTTGCAACTCTTCGGCAGAGTGAACAATCTGCATGGCGCGGCCGCCGAGTACGTAAGAAGGACGGACAACCAACGGATAACCGATTTCTTCGGCTTTAACGAGGGCTTCTTCTTCGTTGTGGGCGATGCGGTTAGGCGGTTGACGCAGGCCTAAGTCGTTCAATACTTTTTGGAAGCGTTCGCGGTCTTCGGCAGCATCGATGCTGTCGGCAGATGTGCCGATGATGTTCACGCCGTTTGCCACCAAAGCATTGGCCAGTTTGAGCGGAGTTTGGCCGCCGTAATGCACAATCACGCCCCATGGGTTTTCGGTGCGGACGATTTCCAATACGTCTTCCAAGGTCAGCGGCTCAAAGTACAGGCGGTCGCTGGTGTCGAAGTCGGTGGATACGGTTTCCGGGTTGCAGTTGACCATGATGGTTTCAAAACCGGATTCGCGCAGGGCGAGTGCGGCATGAACGCAGCAGTAGTCAAATTCGATACCTTGGCCGATACGGTTTGGACCGCCGCCGAGAATCATCACTTTTTTACGGTCGGAAGGACGGGATTCGCATTCTTCTTCGTAAGTAGAGTAGAGGTAGGCGGTTTCGGTGGCAAACTCGGCGGCGCAGGTGTCGACGCGTTTGTAAACCGGGTGCAGGTTCAGCGCGTAGCGGTGTTCGCGGACTTCTTTTTCGCTTACGTTCAACAATTGTGCCAAACGTTTGTCAGAGAAGCCTTTGCGTTTCAGACGGCGTAAAGCGGCGTAATCCAAGTCTTGCAACTGGCCGTCTGAAACCGATTTTTCTTCTTTCACCAAGTCTTCGATTTGCGCTAAGAACCAAGGGTCGATGGCGCAGATTTCGTGGATTTCTTCCAGTGTGAAGCCTGCGCGGAACGCATCGGCTACAAACAGCATACGCTCAGGGCCTGGGTTGGCCAGTTCGCGGCGGATTTCCGCTTTGTCTTCGCTGCGTGGGTTGAAGCCGCACAAGCCGGTTTCCAAACCGCGCAGGGCTTTTTGGAAGCTTTCCTGAATCGTGCGACCCATCGCCATCACTTCGCCCACCGATTTCATCTGCGTGGTCAGGCGGTCGTCTGCGGCAGGGAATTTTTCAAATGCGAAACGCGGGATTTTGGTCACGACATAGTCGATGGAAGGCTCGAACGATGCAGGCGTGCGGCCGCCGGTAATGTCGTTGCGCAACTCGTCCAGCGTAAAGCCGACCGCCAGCTTCGCCGCCACCTTCGCAATCGGGAAGCCCGTTGCTTTGGAAGCCAGAGCGGACGAACGGCTCACGCGTGGGTTCATCTCAATCACAATCATCTCGCCGTTTTCAGGGTTCACCGCAAACTGAACGTTTGAGCCGCCGGTATCCACGCCGATTTCTCGCAACACTGCCAACGAAGCATTACGCATGATTTGGTATTCTTTGTCGGTCAATGTTTGTGCAGGCGCAACAGTGATGGAGTCACCGGTGTGCACACCCATTGGGTCGAAGTTTTCAATCGAGCAGATAATGATGCAGTTGTCGTTTTTATCGCGCACCACTTCCATCTCGTACTCTTTCCAGCCGAGAACGGACTGCTCAATCAGCAATTCATGCGTAGGCGACGCATCAAAACCGCGTTCGCAAATTGCCAAAAATTCGTCTTTATTGTAGGCAATGCCGCCGCCCGAACCACCCATCGTGAAAGAAGGACGAATCAGGGTAGGGAAGCCGACCTGTTCTTGCGCAGCCAAGGCTTCATTCATGGTGTGGCAGACAAAAGATTTCGGGCAAGACAAACCGATTTTTTCCATCGCTTCTTTAAAGCGGCCGCGGTCTTCCGCCTTGTCGATGGCGTCTTCCGTTGCGCCGATTAACTCGACATTGTATTTCGCCAGCACGCCGTTACGCGCCAAATCGAGCGCACAGTTCAGCGCGGTCTGACCGCCCATGGTAGGCAGAATCGCGTCAGGACGCTCTTTGGCGATAATTTTTTCTACCGTCTGCCACATAATCGGCTCGATGTAGGTAACATCGGCCATTTCAGGGTCGGTCATGATGGTGGCGGGGTTGGAATTCACCAGAATGACTTTATAGCCTTCTTCACGCAAGGCTTTGCAGGCCTGTGCACCCGAATAGTCAAATTCGCAGGCCTGACCGATAACGATAGGGCCGGCGCCGATGATAAGGATGGATTTTAGGTCAGTACGTTTGGGCATGATGGGAGCTTTCTCTTAACTGGTTATTTAAGCTGTTTGTTTTCTTTAAGTTGCTGAACAGCATATTCGGTTTGATTGTTATCATTGTTTTTATTGAAATCAGTATTGTTCCTATGGATTTGCACATCAAAGTCAAGTCGTTTTATTTCCAAATCAATTTCTTTTTCAATCAATTTTGTATATGATTGAATAAATTCTTTATTTTCAGGATGTTGTTCAATCATTTTTTCAAGAAAAAGAATTCTGTCATTGTAAAAATTCCAATACATTTTTTTCTCCAACTGCTAAATTAAATAAGGTAGAAAACGTAGATTAGAACTAATCAGCGCTAGAAAGTGTCAGATTTACAAACCAATTTACTCAAACCTTTAAATTAAAATTAGTCTTTTTTCCTGGTAAATTTTGCTTTGAATTTTCCCTCGGTGTCTTTTTCAAACTCAACATTATAATCTTTAAAAAGTGCGATAAGCATACCAATACCCAAAAAAGCAACAGCCGTGATTGTGGCAATTTCTAATCCAGTTAATGTTGCTACCGTAGCTGCCCCAGCAAATCCCCATGCACCTGAAATTCCTCCTGTTGCAGGTGTTGCAACAATACCTGCAAGAGAAGCGATTAAGATACTTAAAGAAATCTTTCCAAGAGTGGTTATTTGTTGCCCTTTTTTCAGATTCTCGGCTAATTCACCTTCAACCTCAAAATTTTGAACTTTATTTTTTATGGCATTTTCTAATTCGTCTTTTGTTTTTATGATCATGAGCATTATTCCTAAAATGCTTAAACATAATTAAGCAAGCCGTAGCCTGCATGTAGCAAGCCGTAGCCTGCATGTAGCAAGCCGTAGCCCGTATGTAGTGTGTGTGCGGTACGCACGCACGCGTTCTCTATTTTCCCTGCAACCCAACCCACCGCGTGCGTGCCTTGCGGCACACACCCTACCGACGGGTTCAAAGGTCGTCTGAAAAAACGCTCGCGGCGTTTGTTCCATTTGCCTTGCGATAAAGGCTGCCTGAAAAATTCCTGCTGTTGATATTTTGGTAACTCTTTTTCAGACGACCTTTTGCGTTTTTATGTTGCACAGGCCGTCTGAAAACTTCCTTAAAAACTAGTGATAAATGTAATCAAACCCAAAATAATGCCTGGGGCGTTTGCCAGTATGATGGGGTAGTCGCGTTTTTCTTTCAAAAAGCCGTAGGCAAACCATAATGTGCAGTTGATGGCGGCGACGAGGGGTTGCAACGGCGAGCCGGGGTTGCCGGCAAGGTTGTTTTGGATTTGCGGGATATAAGAAACGTACATACCGACGCCGGCCAGGGTGGCGGTGACGGAAAGAATGTGCATTTGTTTTTCAGTCATTGGTTTTCCTTTCTGATTAGACGATTGGGTTTTCAGGCTGTACAGATGTTGAGAGGGGGCTGAATTTATATTTTTGAAGTTTGGTTTTCAGACGGCCTGTTGTCGAGTTGAGTGTGGCCGTCTGAAAAAATCAGCTTTATTGTTTTGCTGCTTTGATATTGTCAATGAATTTGTCGAATAGATAGCCGACGTCTTGCGGGCCCGGGCTGGCTTCGGGGTGGCCTTGGAAGCAGAATACAGGTTTGTCTGTCAGTTCGATGCCTTGCAAGGTGTTGTCGAACAAGGATTTGTGGGTAATGCGTGCGTTGGTGGGCAGAGTGTCGGCATCGACGGCGAAACCGTGGTTTTGGCTGGTGATGACGACTTTGCCGCTGTCTAAATCTTGTACAGGGTGGTTGGCACCGTGATGGCTGAAGCGCATTTTCAGGGTTTTCGCACCGATGGCGAGGCTGATGAGCTGGTGTCCCAAGCAGATGCCGAAGATGGGTTTGCCGCTTGCCATCAGTTTTTGCACGGCCTCGATGGCGTAGGTGCAAGGCTCGGGGTCGCCGGGGCCGTTGGAGAGGAACACGCCGTCGGGGTTGAGCGCCAACACATCTTCCGCGCTGGTTTGGGCGGGAACGACGGTCAGGAGGCAGCCGCGCGAGGCGAGCATACGCAGGATGTTGGTTTTCACGCCGAAATCGTAGGCGACGACGTGGAACGGCTGTTCGGCAGGGGTAACGAAACCTTTCCCCAACGCCCATTCGCCTTCGGTCCATTCGTAGGCTTCTTTGCAGGAAACTTCTTTTGCCAAATCTTTGCCGACCATGCTGCCGAACGCGGTGATGAGTTCTTGCGCTTTTTCAACCGTAGCGTCCGCGCCGGTCAAAATCGCGCCGCCTTGTGCGCCTTTTTCACGCAGCAGCGTGGTCAGGCGGCGGGTGTCGATGTCGGCGATGGCGACGGTTTTGTTGCGCACCAAATAGTCGTGCAGGCTTTCGGAAGCGCGGAAGTTGCTGTGCAAGAGCGGCAGGTCGCGGATAATCAAACCGGCGGCGTAAACGCTGCGGCTTTCTTCATCTTCGGCGTTGGTGCCGGTATTGCCGATGTGTGGATAGGTAAGGGTAACGATTTGTTTACAGTAGGAAGGGTCGGTCAGGATTTCCTGATAGCCGGTCATGGAAGTGTTGAACACGACTTCGCCGGAAGTCGAACCTTCGTAACCGATTGATGTGCCGTGAAATACGCTGCCGTCAGCGAGAACGAGAAGAGCCGGAGTGGTCATGATGGAATCCTGTTTGCCTGATGATGGTCGGTTCGAAAAAAATAGGTCAGGCCGTCTGAAAAATAAAAATTGTTTACAAAAAAGACAGCCCTCGGAAATCTCGGCTAAAAAAAAACACGCTCCGCAGCTTTGATTTTGCTGTGTAACGTGCTTTTTCAGACATAGCGGTCTATGCCGTAGAAGCAGTGTATTTTAAGTCAAAGTAATAGGAATTTCAAGCGTAGAGCCAATAATCGATAATTTAAAAACGTTTTATCTTTACGGTACAGCCCCTTACTTTTGGAATGCTTGATGAATAAGGTTGAACTAAATATTCAGTCAGGCCGTCTGAAAACTGAGCAGGCAGATTGTTTCATTTTTGCTGTATTTGAAATGCGCACTTAGGGAAATTCAGCCGAGTCAAACATGAAACAGGCTGTTTATGCTAAAATCGTAGTCTATAAAAAATAAAAACAACGTCATTTTTAACTGAGATTATCCGATGAAAAAAGAACACATTATGCAAAACGCTCCATCAGGCCGCCATCGCCTCATTCATGCAAGCGTCGCTTCCGCTTTAGCGCTCATCAGCATTGCCGCTCAGGCAAATACGCAGCAATTTGCCCAAACTCCTTTTTACCTGCAAAACAAAACCGACGTCAGCGGCCAACCCAAAGTCAAACACAATATTATGTTTTTGATTGATGACTCGGGCAGTATGTTGGCTGATGCTAAGGGTGATTATCATGTCCGTGATGAGAATAAAAAAATCAATATTGCAAAATCGGCATTAAAGCAGGTTTTAGCGCAATATAAAGATCAGTTCAACTGGGGCTTGCAGACTTTGCACAATAATCCTCGGTATTGGAAATGGGATGAGAAAAAAAGGCAAGAGAATAATGCTATTTACGCATATACAGAACTGCCTAGACCCGATGATACCAAAGGTGATATGAAGGATTCTGAAGGCTTTACGGATGGTTCTGCCGGTCGAAACTGGGAATATGTCAGTAAAAAAGTAGATGAAATGCTGGCTTATCAAGGTACGCCGACAACGCGCCGTTATTATGAAGTTGTCAAAAATTTCGTTATCCCAAATATTAAATACCGTTGTCAAAAATCTTATGTTGTCGTGATGTCGGATGGTGATGCCAATATGAGTTGTAGCAATCAGGATGCCGGTGAGGATCCTCGCTTATCGCGCAATACCAGCTTCAACTACGATCGAGATTATTACTATTCAAACTACTACCGCGCCATCGAACATAGCGCGGATACGCCTGCATACCAATATTTCGAGCCGTCCGCAGCGAAGGCTTATGACGATAAATATGGAAAAGGTGAATTTTTCAACGATGGCCATGGCTTTAGTGGATACTTTGACCTGCCACTTTATCAATATGATGCCCATATCCCGGAGCATGAAAAAAAAGTGATGTGCCAATATACCGATTATAAATTCGGGTATAGCGATTATTATCGTAGGCGAATGTGGATAGGTAGTGGCGAAATCATTGTTCCTATTTGGGATAGAAACTATGGTAATGAGAAACGCGGTATGCGTTTCTTTAGTCAGACTTTGGCAGAAAAAGACATCAAAACAGAAAAAGATGGCAAAGATGCTGCCGGCAAGAGCTGGGATGGTGATCCAAGCGATCCTAAGGGCGTAGATTATAGCAAGCAATTGGTTCAGACTTTTACCGTGGGCTTTGGTGAGGGAATCTCTGAAGTCGGGATGGAGTATCTGCAAAAAGGCGCTAGCCGTCCTGACTGGTATTTCAATGCCTCAAAACCTGAAAAGTTGCTCGATGCTTTCAAGACCATTGTCGACAATATTGAAAATGACAGCAAGAATACGAAATTTGAAGGAGCATCTTCAACTGCACCAGCAACGACCAGTGCAGGTATTCCCAATATGGCGGCAACGGTTCATTTAAATACCGGCTCTTGGAGCAGTCAGTTGCGGTTTTATAAATTAAACCGCGATGGTACGCCTATCAATACGACTGAGTTTGTTCAGCCATCATTTAATAACCGTCTTACTTTGGTTAATGATGGCAGTAAGACCTATTTCATCGATAGAGTTGCAGATAATGAGGCTTCAAATGCCGATTTTGGCATTTCAGACGGCAGTGCGAAAGATAAGTTGGAATGGAAAAATGCATTGCTGAAATGGACTGGCCGAGCAGGTAGTGATGAGGCCATTAAAGCGGATGCAGAGACAAAAGGTTATAGTCAGTCTTATCGAATTCGTCCCACTGATCCAGCTGACGCAAGTAAAGATGAACGTAATTTGGGCGATATTTTAGACGGTTCGGTTGCGGCTATTGGCAATAAGCGCGACAACCGTCAAGAGTTTTTGGTCGCCGCTGCCAATGACGGCATGGTACATATTTTCCGCAATGGTACGCCTAGCAATCCTTATGACTTGAAACTCAGCTATATTCCAGCAGGCATGGAGCGCGAGGACGATAAAGGTCAAGCGACAACTTTGGGTAAAGTTCTGAAAGATATTGCACGCGATGGTTACGGCTCCGGCACGCCACACCGCTATATGGTCAATGGTGGCTTTGTTCTCCGTCAAACGCCTGATAAGCAAACCTTTATGTTTGGTGCGATGGGTCAGGGTGGACGCGGTGCGTATGCGTTGAATATTGGTGCAGTGGCTAACAGTGATCATAGTGGTTGGGATAAGACCGTACCTTTGTTTGAAACAGAAAAAGGCTCTGGCAATAAGCTCGGTTATACCATTGGTTCGACACAAATCGGCCGTGTTTCCATCAAGCGCGATACTACTCCGGTTAATTTGGAATCTAATGTGCGTTATGCGGGTTTCTTGGCCAGTGGTTATCGTACTGAAGATGTGAACAGTGCCGACAATGAAACGGCTTTGTATATCTATGATATGACAGGTAAAGAAGCGGGTACGCAAGACACCGGTAAAAATGTTTCTAGTGCCGGTAATCTCTTGGTCAAAATTTCTGTACCGAATGGCAAAGGTGGCCTCTCTACCCCCACTTTGGTGGATACCGATTTTGACGGTATTGTCGATATTGCTTATGCCGGCGACCGTTACGGTAATATGTTCCGCTTCGACTTGAGCGCTAAAAAGCCGTCTGAATGGTCGGCGCAAATGATTTTCCAAGGCTCGGGTAATCAACCAATTACGTCTGCGCCTGCGGTATCACGCCGCAGTAAAGATAAGTATGTCGTTATTTTTGGTACGGGTAGCGAGATTTATCAGAATGAATTGAATAATACCAACGGTCAAATCAATGCCGTTTACGGTATTTACGACGATGTGTCTACTGATGAATCTAAAAAAGCGGTTTTGGCAAACAGCAGTGAGTTGGAACAGCAAACCAGAGAAAGTGACGGCGAAAACATTTATGTCAGCAACAATAAGGTTGGCGAAGGCAAAAAAGGCTGGAGTCTGACTTTAGATCCGAATGAACGTGTGACTGTCAAACCAACGATGATTTTGCGTACAGCCGTTGTAACCATCCGCAAGTATGAAAGCAAAACAATTCATACTGATTCTTCCAGTACCGATGTTTGTTTGCCGGACAGTACATCCACACAAACGACAGCGAAAACGATTATTTTGGGCGTAAATGCTGAAAATGGCGGCCGTTTGGGCTTGCGTGATGCGCGTATCTCCAGCAAGGACCGTAAGTTTATCAAACGTGAAAATAATGGTCAGATTTATTACGCCAACGGTATGACTTTTGATGGCGTTATCAACTTTACTTATATGAATTCCAGCAAAGCTGACGATTCTCCGGTCACTGCCGATGGCGATAGCGGCGGTACGGGTACGGATAAGGAGCTGAATGCTACGCCGAGCGTGCCAAACAATAAATGTTTTGCAACCAAAGGCGATCGCAGTCTCTTGTCCAATCAATTGGACAGTCTGGAAGTTCAAGGCCGTACATGCGGACTCAAACGCATCAGCTGGCGTGAATTGTTCTTTTAATCTGTAAGGCTTAAGTATCGAGGCCGTTTGAATTTTTCAGACGGCCTTTTCTGTTGAGTAGTAGTAATTCAAAGATGTTGGATTGGTGGATAGAAAAGCTTGTTTGAGGGCAAAACAAGGTTTGATCAAATTGAAATCTTGGACAGAGCTAAACGACAGATTTGGACTATTTTTTTTTAATTTTCTACTATTTAGCTGAGAAGTTAAAAGGCCGTCTGAAAGATTAAATTTCAGACGGTGGCGGATTCGGATTTGAAGTGCAACTTTCCCTAACAGAAAAAGGCCAGTATGCGGTAGCATACGGCCTTTCCTGCAAGAAAGATTGCCATGAGCTACACACAACTGACCCAAGACGAACGATACCACATCCAATACCTATCCCGCCACTGCACCCTTACCGAAATCGCCAAACAGCTTAACCGCCACAAAAGCACTATCAGCCGAGAAATCAAGCGGCACTGCTTACAAGGGCAACAATACAGTGCCGAAAAAGCCCAGCGGCAAAGCCAGACTATCAAACAGCGTAAGCGACAACTCTATAAGCTCGATTCGCAGCTGATTCAACACATAGACACCCTTATCCGCCGCAAACTTAGTCCCGAACAAGTATGCGCCTACCTGCACAAACACCACCAAATCACGCTCCACCATAGCACC
>NZ_KV799996.1:0-309 GCF_001810105.1 Neisseria sp. HMSC068C04 | reverse complement strand
ACAACGGCAACGGCACTCACACTGTAACCATCACTGACGGCGAAGGTAATACCACTACTACCATCGTTAAAGATGGTGCAACTGGTGCCAAAGGTGATACCGGTGCTAAAGGTGACCAAGGCGATAAAGGCGTCAAAGGCGACAAAGGCGATAAAGGTGACCAAGGTATTAAAGGTGACCAAGGCGCTAAAGGCGACAAAGGCGATAAAGGCGACAAAGGTGATACCGGTGCTAAAGGTGACACTGGTGCAGACGGTAAGAATGCTAAAGCCGATGTTAAAGACAACGGCAACGGCACTCATACTGTAA
>NZ_KV799995.1:0-3930 GCF_001810105.1 Neisseria sp. HMSC068C04 | reverse complement strand
CTGCCTTGGGTGTAATGGTAGCGGGTGATTTTACCGTCAAAGCCTTTTTCTTCGGTCAGCGCGCCGACACTGTTGTAGCGGAAGCCGTAAAGATCACCGTTTTGGTTCAGCAGCCCGACCAAACGGCTGTTGAGGTCATAGCGGTATTGGACTTGTTGTCCAAGTGCATCGGTACGGATGAAGAGACGGCCGCCTTTGTCATAGGTATAGTGAGTGCTTTGCTTGAGCGGATCGGTATGCTCAAGCAATCTGCCTTCCGCATCATGCAGATAGGATTCCCTCGTGCCGTCTGCTTGGACCACAACCTCGGGATTGCCCCTTGAGTCGTAGCTATAGTGTGTGCTATTGCCTTCGGCATCGGTTTGGGTTTGCAGACGGCCCCTATCATCATATTGCCAGCGTCTGGTATAGCCGGAGCAGTCGGTATGACTTAAGATTTGTCCGTCCTTTGTCCAAGTCAGGGTTTTAATACCTCCGAGTGCGTCGGTGATTTCTATCGGTAAGCCTGCATCATTGTAGCGATAGTGGGTTTCGTTCTCTTCGGGGTCTGTTTCGAGAATCATGTTGCCGTTGGCATCATATTGACGCAACCAGCGGTGTCCCTCGGGATCGGTAACGGCAGTCAGATTATTGTCGGCATCGTATTCGAAAGAAACGACACTGCCGGTGGATGGTCAATAGGAGGGGATTGGTGGTGGAAAGGCCGTCTGAAAGTGTTTTTCAGACGGCCTTTGATGTCTATCTGAATGAGGGGACTACTTCCAATGTTCCGCCGTCATCCCTGCTGATTAGTCTCCACAAAGTCTGCGCCAGTAAATCTTCGGGCTTGGGCACATCGGGAAAGGGCTTTCCCTTTTCCAAATGTATGGCTTCCCCGTCATGGTTGAACGGCTGCCATACGCCGCTGTACGGCACACGGACGGTTTCGCCGTTTTCCACCAGTATCGGCGCGGTTTTAACGGCTTTTCCCTCCGGGTTCAATACCCCGTCCTTCATATTCGGGTTGTCCCAGCGGTGTGTCCAGTAATAGGTTCTGACAGCATCAAAATGGGGTGTGTCGTAAAGGTGGTGCAGGCGGTTGGGAACAGCTTTGATGACCGGCCTTAAGGCTTCGTTCAATGCCTGGTAATTCAAAGGCAGCGGTTCGCTGGCATCTCCGACATCGGGCAGTTCGTCGGTTTTGATGACGGAAACGCCGTTTGCCTGCGTTTTGACCGTGATTTCGGGGTATTGCTCCGCCAGCCGAGCCCATACCTGCGGTTCGATACGCATGGATAGGGATTTGCCTAGAATGGTGTACCAAGCGATGCTTTTTATGGCATCTGGATAGTCTGAATCCCCCATAAAGGCGGTACAGTTGGGCATTACATTGTAGTAGTGGGTGGCAACCTGGTATTCGTGTGGCTCCCATTCATGATACCCGTAAGGAAGAATACACTCCAAGCCCGCGTAGCCGTGCAGTACGTCGAATTTTGCGCACAGGTAATCCACCCATTCTTCAAATTCCGCCCGTTTGGTTTCATCCTTCAGCCAACCGATTGGAAAGACAAGCCGTAAATAGCTGAGTAGGTTGTAAACGCTTTCTCCTGTCGGGGAGGTAGTTAGGGTTTCACAGGAGTAATCACTGGCATAATCCCCTTTTCGTTCAGAACTGATGAACAAAAAAATTCCTTTATTTTTTTTTGCATGGCTCGATAATTCGCCAATAGTTTTAATAAACTGCCCTGAGTTAAATTTAACGAATCTCTTGCCTTGTTCGCTACCAAACAGACCATTTAAATACCTGTCATATTCTTCTTGGTATCTTTTGAACACATCCAATACCTTTCGCTGCCCGCTTTCACTCCCGCCGCCGTAGAAATATATAGTAATGCCCAGCCCCATCTTGGCATACAGCCTGTGTTCGTCGTCGTACAGTTCGCAACGCTGCGCATGAAACATGATGTCGTTCAAACGGTTTTTTTGTCCTTGAGGGGTCATGCTTTGTCCTTTCGTAGAGATTGAATATTTTAAGCCGTCTGAAAAACCGTTTTCAGACGGCCTGTTCGCTTACCTGGCCGCCGCACCAACTGCTGCCGCACCTACTCCTATAGAAGTCAAAAAAGCCTGAACCGAAGCGGCGTAGGGCGCGGTTCCCGTCCCAGCAGTGAAAAACGTAACCGCCGCACCAATGGCAATAACTAGAACCACCACCGCGCCGACGGCAATCACCTGCATCCAGTCAATCTTTTTGATTTCCTCTATTGTCCAGTCGGTAGCCCTTTTCAGGGCTTCGAAAGCAGCATCTAACTGCTTTTGCGTCCAAATTTTAAGCGTCCTACCCTGTTCATCCATCCATTTCCAAGTATTGGTTGCCGCATCTCTGATCAATTTTCCTCCCTCAAATATCCATGGCGCATGATTTCGTAGATATTGTTCTGCTTCTCTAGAATATTTTGTAATTTGTTTAGAAGCATTTCGGTAGGCTTCTTGTGCTGCCACTACTACAGAATCGACTACCCGTCCACCACTGCGTATCCATTCCTCATAAAAATAACCTTTAGGCTGCGGTTTGTCTGCATAGACAGGCAGAGGTTTCTTGACCAGTATGCCTTTGCCCTTGGTATCGTCGTAGCTGGTTACCTTTAATACGGTAAAGCGTTCTCTGCCTCCTGCAATTTTTTCATAATCCCTATCTTGGTCTTTGCTGAGTTGATCCCCTTCAAATTTCACCTCCACCACCCGCGACAGATTGTCCATATACGCTTCACCCGTCGGATAGGTCGCCGCCCTCCCGGGCCAGCGGATGTTTTTGTCTTTAACGATGATGATGTCCGGCCGCCTGCGTTGCGCGCCGGGTATGATCTGGCCGAACGGATTGTGAGAATGGCGGCGGTTTTTGTCTTTGCTATTCGCCGTTAATACGGGAACAGGTGTGCCTCTTAACGGGACATTGAATGTTACTTCCGCCTTGTAGTACCATAAATAATCGTGGTTTTTTTCATCCAGCCATATCATCAGGGCAACAGCAAGCTGTTTCATATTGACATCGCTAGGTTTGCCCCTCAATGTCCTGATGATTAGCTTTGGAACAACACTAGCTGCTCGAAGTTTAGGGTCAAGATACCCTTGATCTGTCGCTCGTTCTAGCTGAGCATAACCTTTTTCCACACTAATGCTGGTAACAATTCCCATATTTTTACTCCTGAATCATTTTATCGTCATGCACAAAATCCAAATGCAGATTCTCTTTCCCGCCTCCGCAAAGGTATAAGGTTTCTGTTTTTGTTTTTTCCTGTTCAGGTAAAACCAATTCGACACGTTGCGGTTCGGCACTGAATACGGTATGGGTTTTCCCTTCATGGTCGGTTTTCCCCGAATATTCCGTACCATCTGCCAGTTTTAAAGTGTATGGTTCGTTATATAAAGGTTTACCGTGTTGGTTGGTTAATTGATAAAGTGCGCCATGATTTGGCTTGAATGGAGGAAGCCCAAAATTTACCTGATTAACCCCACTGATCACCAACGGCGCCCTCACCCGCACCACCTTCGGACTCCCGATCTCCACTTCCCCGTTGCTCAACTTGATATACGCCCCTTTGCAGGTAATCAGTATCTCTTCCTTCGCCGCAATGGTGACTTTCCCTGCGCTGCTGGTTAACGTCGCATCCTTCAAAGCATTCAGCTGCAACTCGTCATTCTGTGCCTGCACTTCTACTTTGCCCTGATTGGCCTGCATCTTGATGCCGCTGCTTTGCGCAAACAGGTTCAGGCTCTCTGCCGCATGGGCGGTCAGGCTTTGGCCGGCGGTAATGTCGGTATGGTTACCGCTGACCAGGTGGATGTTTTCATTGGCGGTGTGCAGTTGGCTTTGCTCGGTTGCTGTGGCAATACCGGCCGGAGCGGTTTGGATTAAACCTGCCTCTTTCAGGTCTTTAAGGGCGTCTTTCA
>NZ_KV799994.1:0-534 GCF_001810105.1 Neisseria sp. HMSC068C04 | reverse complement strand
TAACGATAGTGGTAGTGGTTTTACCTTCGCCATCAGTGATAGTTACGGTGTGAGTACCGTTGCCGTTGTCTTTAACGTCGGCTTTAGCGTTCTTACCGTCTGCACCGTCTTTAACGATAGTGGTAGTGGTATTACCGTCACCGTCAGTGATGGTTACAGTATGAGTGCCGTTGCCGTTGTCTTTAACGTCGGCTTTAGCGTTCTTACCGTTGGCACCAGTGTCACCTTTAGCACCGGTATCACCTTTGTCGCCTTTATCGCCTTTGTCGCCTTTAGCGCCTTGGTCACCTTTAATACCTTGGTCACCTTTATCGCCTTTGTCGCCTTTGACGCCTTTTTCACCTTGGTCGCCTTTGGCACCGGTATCACCTTTAGCACCGGTATCACCTTTATCACCCTTAGCACCGGTATCGCCTTTAGCAGCAGCTGTACCGTCTTTAACGATGGTAGTGGTGGTATTACCGTTACCGTCTTTAATGGTTACAGTATGAGTGCCGTCACCGTTGTCTTTAACTTCGGCTTCAGCGTTCTTAC
>NZ_KV799993.1:0-200 GCF_001810105.1 Neisseria sp. HMSC068C04 | reverse complement strand
AGCCGCGCTTCGCGGCTTTAAAACATTTCCAATCCTCCCGACTGTTCCAACACCAAACCGTCCCCGACATCGTTGCCTCCGTCTTCAAACACCACGGCTTCTCCGGTGTCGACTACCGTTTCCAAAAGAGCCGCAGTTACAGCGTACGCGAGTATGTCACCCAGTATCTCGAAAGCGACTTCGACTTTATCAACCGTCTG
>NZ_KV799992.1:0-214 GCF_001810105.1 Neisseria sp. HMSC068C04 | reverse complement strand
ATCTTGATGCCGCTGCTTTGCGCAAACAGGTTCAGGCTCTCTGCCGCATGGGCGGTCAGGCTTTGGCCGGCGGTAATGTCGGTATGGTTGCCGCTGACCAGGTGGATGTTTTCATTGGCGGTATGCAGTTGGCTTTGCTGTGTCGCGGTGGCAATACCGGCAGGGGCGGTTTGGATTAAGCCTGCCTCTTTCAGGTCTTTAAGGGCGTCTTTCA
>NZ_KV799991.1:0-352 GCF_001810105.1 Neisseria sp. HMSC068C04 | reverse complement strand
TGGCAAGTTTGATGTGTTCCTGTCCCTGCAGGTCCTCCATCCGCAGTTTGTTGTTCGCCCAGGTACGGATGACGTTTCTTGTGTTCCAATCGGCAGGGATATGGTCGGTATGGGCGCTGTCGTGCATGACGCCGGAGATATACGGACGGTCGGGATTACCCTGGACGAAGGACAGCATCACTTCGGTGCCTTCGTGTAAGGGGAAGTGGATGCCGTATTCGGGACCGGCATACGGTTTGGCCAGTCGTACGGGACGGCTTTCTCCGCCGGGACTCCATTCGTCCAAATCAAACGGTAGTTTGACGCGGTAGCGTCCCATATCGTCGATATAGGCGTAGGTGCAGTTCTCCGT
>NZ_KV799990.1:0-227 GCF_001810105.1 Neisseria sp. HMSC068C04 | reverse complement strand
CACCGCGTCAGCAGCGAAGAACCGAACTATACGCTTCCCAAAAAAACCAGTCAACACCTTTCTCAAAATTATTTTCAGAAATTTAACCACCACCCTGTTTTAACAGGGTTTTTATTTTATAAAAAACTCCAACAACCTTCCTACACAATCCATACATACAAAAAATACAAACTAAAGGCCGTCTGAATTGCTCTTTCAGACGGCCTGAGACCTTTGCAAAATTCCCC
>NZ_KV799989.1:524-13939 GCF_001810105.1 Neisseria sp. HMSC068C04 | reverse complement strand
TAATTGACATGCCAATATATCATCTTTTCCTTTTCTACAAATCAAATGCGGCGTTAATCAAACGTTTGGTGTAATCGTTTTGCGGATGGTGGAAAATCTGATCCGCGCTGCCGTATTCAACCATTTCGCCCTGCTTCATCACAATCACGTTGTCGCTGACAGCGCGCACGACAGACAAATCATGACTGATGAACATATAAGTCAGACCGTATTTCTTCTGCAAATCGCGCAAAAGTTCGACCACTTTGGATTGTACGGAGCGGTCAAGTGCAGAGGTCGGCTCGTCCAAAAGAATGAATTTCGGGCGCAGGATAACGGCGCGTGCAATAGCGATACGCTGACGCTGGCCGCCGGAGAATTCATGCGGATAACGGTTGAGCGCATCAAGCGGCAGGGACACTTCCTTCATGACTTCCAAAACGCGTTGGATACGTTCTTTTTTAGTCATTTCAGGATGATGAACCGTCAAACCTTCGCCAATAATTTCGCCAACGGTCAAGCGCGGTGAAAGCGAACCAAACGGATCTTGGAACACAATTTGCCGTTGCGATTTCAGACGGCATGCTTCTTCGGCGGTATAGTTTTTCAGGTCTTTGCCTTCAAAGGAAATATGGCCGGTATAAGGCAGCATCTGCATTACGGCTTTGCCCAACGTGGATTTACCGGAGCCGGACTCGCCGACGACGCCCAATGTTTCGCCTTCTTTAATTTTGAGGCTGATGCCTTTGACAGCATCAAAAGTTTTGAGCGGTTTACCGAAAAAGTTTTGCTTCAATACGAAAGAAACATTGACATTGTCTGCATCGATTAACACACCGGCGTTGTTTTCTTCCGGCTCTTTCATGCCTTTTGGAATGGCATTGATGAGTTCGGCGGTATATTCGTGTTTCGGATGGGCAAATACTTCTTTGATTTTGCCGCGCTCGACAATTTCACCGTTGCGCATGACACAGACGGTTTTGGAATAGTGCTCCGCCAAACCCAAATCGTGGGTAATGAAGATAATCGCCATACCCATTTGCTGTTGCAAATCGTGGAGCAGATCGAGAATCTCGGCTTGAATAGTCACATCCAAAGCAGTGGTCGGCTCATCGGCAATCAGCAGGTCAGGTTCATTAATGAGTGCCATGGCAATCATAATACGTTGCAGCTGGCCGCCGGAAAACTCGTGTGGATATTGCTTCATGCGGCGTTCTGCTTCTTTAATGCCCACACGCTCCAGCAATGCCAATGCCTTCTGCCCTGCTTCTTTTTTGCCGAGCTTTTTATTATGCACACGCGCAGCTTCAATCAGCTGCGCACCGATACGCATAAACGGATTGAGCGAGGTCATCGGCTCTTGGAAAATCACGCTGATGCGGTTGCCGCGCAAATCACGCAGGGTTTTCTCATCGGCATCCAAAATGGAAATACCGTCAAAAGTAATGCGCGAATCTTTGCTGTAACGGGCAAATTTTTCAGGCAACAGGCGCATAACAGACATGGAGGTTACAGACTTGCCCGAGCCGGACTCGCCGACCAAAGCCAATGTTTCGCCCTCTGCCACTTTAAAGCTGACATTACGCACGGCATGCACGTTTTTTTCATGCAATTCAAAATTGATGTCCAGATTTTCTACAACCAGTAACTGTTTTGTCATTTTGATTATCCTTTTGGTTGTGGTTTAGCGGTCTTTCGGGTCGAGCGCATCGCGCAGGCCGTCGCCGATAAAGTTGAAACAGAACAAAGTGGTTACCAAGAAGAAACTCGGCACGAGCAGCTGCCATGGTGCGGCTTCCATAGAAATCGCGCCTTCTTGCAACATCGAACCCCAACTGGTCATCGGCTCTTGCACGCCCAAGCCCAAGAAGCTCAAGAAAGATTCAAACATAATCATGCCCGGCACCAGCAAAGAGGCATACACCATCACCACGCCCAAAACATTCGGAATAATGTGGCGCGTTACGATTTTACGTTTTGCCACGCCGCTCACACGCGCCGCTTCGACAAACTCTTTATGCTTCAAGCTCAAGGTTTGACCGCGCACAATACGCGCCACGTCCAGCCAAGACACCAAACCCACGGCGGCAAAAATCAAAAGCAGATTGCGGCCGAAGAACGTGGTCAGCAGAATCACGAAAAACATAAACGGAAACGCGTTCAAAATTTCCAAAAAGCGCATCATCAGCGAATCGAGCTTACCACCGATAAAGCCGGCAATCGCACCATAAAGCGTACCGATAACAACGGCCACCAATGCGCCGGCCACACCGACCAGCAAGGAAATACGTCCGCCGGTTGCCGCACGCGACAGCAAATCGCGGCCGAGCAAGTCCGTACCCAGATAGTGATGAGTAGAAAGGGACGGCGGAATCTGCATATTGTCCCAGTCGGTGAAGTCGTAGGTGTAGCGGACAATCCATGGCGCCACAATCACAAAAATACTGATCAGCAACAGGATGATAATGCTGTACACCGCCGCTTTGTTCTGTTTAAACCGTCGCCATGCGTCGCTCCACAGGCTTTTACCGTGTACTTGGGCGTATTCTGCTGCCTCTGCAAGGGCCTGAGTCTGCTTCTTTTTGAATAACATAATGTTCTCTCTCGATTTTTATTCTTTCTTCAGGCCGTCTGAACGTTTCAGACGGCCTTTGCGCAAATGGGATTAATAACGGATTTTCGGGTCAATAATGGCATACAGAATATCGAGGATGGCGTTGAACAAAATGGTCATGATGCCGACCAAAATCGTCAAACCCAAAATCATGCCGTAGTCGCGGTTGAGCGCGCCGTTGACAAACAATTGTCCGACGCCGGGAATACCGAACACGTTTTCAATCACAATGGAGCCGGTAATGATGCCGACAAATGCCGGGCCTAAGAAAGAAACAATCGGCAGCATGGCGGGACGCAGCGCATGGCGCAGGATGATGCGGCTCATGGGCAGGCCTTTGGCGCGTGCCGTGCGGATAAAGGGGCTGTTCAATACTTCAATCATCGCGCCACGCGTAATCCGCGCGATACTGGACACATAACCGATGGACAAAGTAACGACAGGCAAAATCAAGTTCATCAGTGCGCCATCGTTCCAACCGCCGGCAGGCAGCCATTGCAGTCTGACGGCAAACACCAGCACCAATACCGGTGCCATCACAAAGCTGGGAACGACGATACCGGTCATCGCACCGCTCATCAGCGCATAATCCAGCCAACTGTTTTGTTTTAAGGCGGCGATGATGCCGATAAACATGCCGAAGATGGCGGCAATCAAAAAGGCGTAGAAGCCGAGTTCCGCCGATACCGGCAGGGATTGGGCAAGCAACTCATTAACGCTGAAATCTTTATATTTGAACGACGGCCCCAAATCCCCCTGCGCCAACTGCTTGAGGTAGTGGAAATATTGGAGGTACATCGGATCATTGAGGTGGTATTTGGCTTCGATGTTGGCCATGACCGCAGGCGGCAAATTGCGTTCGCCTGTGAACGGGCTGCCCGGTGCGAGCCGCATCAGGAAAAACGATACGGTAATCAACACCAGCATGGTCGGGATGGAAGCACATATCCGTTTGATGATGAATTTCAACATAATCAGGCTGTCCTGTCTGAACATACCGGACTCGTGAAAACAAAGCTGACCTGAAGCGGAAATCGGATGAATGGCAGTAGGCGTCTGTAACGTCGCCGCGCCGGTTTCTCTCTCTATTCCGACCGGGTTATTGTTTTTATTCGGAGTCGGGTAAGGTTTTTTTTAGTTTTTAAATAATTGTTGTTATAAGGCCGTCTGAAACTTTGTATCCGCCGTTTCAGACGGCCTTTCACGTTAACGCGCCAAAGGTTCAGTGCGTTCAATCAGCCATGCTTTGGCCGCGCCTTCTGTCAAAGGCTCGAGACGGCGGCGCACTTCGGCGTGATATTGGTTCAACCATTCGATTTCGCTGCCGGTCATCAGTTTGGTATCAATCAGGCGAGTATCGATTGGGCAGAGGGTAACGGTCTCGAAATACAGGAATTTGCCGAACTCGGTTTCCTCAGGATTTTCAACCGGACGATTGATTACCAAACTTTCGATACGGATACCCCACTTGCCCGGACGGTAAAGACCCGGCTCGTTGGAAGTCAGCATGCCTGACTTCATCGCGTGATGCGGTTGCGGCACGGCGGCAACGGCAATGCTTTGCGGACCTTCATGCACATTGAGGAAATAGCCCACGCCATGACCGGTACCGTGACCGTAATCGCATTGCGCCTGCCAGAGCGATTTACGGCAGATGGCATCAATCATCGGGCCTTTGATGTTTTCAGGGAAAATGGTTTCCGCCAGAGAAATATGCGCCTTCAACACCAAAGTGTAATCGCGCTTCATGGCCGCACTCGGATTGCCGACAGGCACCACGCGCGTGATGTCGGTCGTACCGCCCCAGTATTGGCCGCCGGAGTCAATCAGCAGCATACCGTTGCCTTTGATTTTACTGTTGTTTTCCGGTGTCGCGCTGTAATGAGGCAAGGCGGCATTGGCATTGTAGCCGGCGATAGTGTCGAAACTTGGCGAAATAAAGCCGGGGCGTTGGCTGCGGTGTTTGTAGAGCATGCCGTCGATGTCCAGCTCGCTCAATTCGCCGCCGTCTGCCAAGATTTGTTCAAACTCGGCAAAGAAGCCGCACAATGCTGCACCGTCTTCCGCCATGGTATTGCGGATATGGGCGATGTCCGCATCGGATTTGACTGATTTGAAGAATGTGCTTGGGTGGATGGCTTCAACCAAACGAACGTCTTCAGGCAGGCGGCTCAAAGTACCGACAGCGGTTTTGTTCGGATCAATCAGCAATGCGCCCTTAACACCTGCCAAGTAGTCCGCCGCTTGCGCATAAGGCAATACTTCAAAACCTGCCGCTTTCAAAGCTTCGGCAGATTCGGCTTTCAGACGGCCTGCATCGGTAAACAATACGGCTTTGTCTTGGCTGATAAACAGATGGGACAAGAACACAGGGTTGAACGGCACATCATCACCGCGCAGATTGGTAATCCAAGCGATGTCGTCCAAAGAAGAAACCAAATGCGCATCTGCGCCCTGCTCTTTCATGGCCGCACGGATACGGGCCAGTTTTTCGGCTGCAGTTTCGGAAACGTAGTCGGGATGGTGAACGTAGATTTCCGGAGTCGGCAATGCAGGACGGTCGTCCCATACTTCGTCCAACAAGGTTTCAGGATATTCGAGGCGGATGTTTTTAGCGGCAAGGGCCTGTTTCAAACCGCGCTCGCCGCTGAGTGCGAACATATCGGCAGGCGCGCCGACCACTGCGCCCTCGGGCAGATTTTGTGCCAACCACTCGGTATAAGGAGCATCAACGCCCATTTTTTGCAGCTCGATTCCGTTTGGCGCAAGCTGTTGGCCTGCCTGTTCCCAATAGCGGCTGTCCGTCCACACGCCTGCTTTATCGGCGGTTACCACCAAAGTACCGGCCGAACCGGTAAAGCCGGAAAAATCGCGGCGTGCCTGCCAATGCTCGGGCAGGTATTCGGAAAGGTGCGGATCGGCGGAAGGAATGACAAACGCGTCCACACCATGTTTTTTCATGGCTTCGCGTAAAGCGGACAAACGTTGTTGTACAGATTTCATGTGTTATGTCTCCTATTATTTCAGACGGCCTCTGTCATCAATGCCGTCTGAAAACTTGTGCTGTCTATAATCAATCTATTTTTTCGGTGCGAACGACCAGCTCTTGACCGTGTAGTTCCGCAAAGGGTCTTTGTCGGAATAGCCGATAATATCAGGTTTAACCATACGCACTTCAACCTGATGATACAGCGGAATCAGTGCAGCGTCTTCTTGAAGCTGCTTCTCCGCATCAGCATAAAGCCGGCTGCGCGCTTCCTTGCTGACACCATCTTTCAGCGTATTGTTCATAAATGTGTCAAACGCCGCGCTTTTGTAGCGGAATGCATTGTTTGAGTTGTTGGATTTCAAGATATTGAGCATACCCGCCGGATCGTTGAAATCGGAACACCAGCCGCTGAACGAAACCTTGAAATTGCCTTGCGCGCGCGTATCCAAATAAGTTTTCCATTCCTCGTTGGACAAAGTCGGACGGATAAACGGAATGGCGGCTTTCCACACCGACTGCACGGCAGTAATTTGTTTTTTGGACGCTTCGCTGGTGCTGTACAAAATATCGAACTCAAGCGGATGTTCATCGTTGTAGCCTGCTTCGTTCAAGAGTTTGCGCGCAGTTTCGATGCGTTTTTCAGGCGTCCACTCTTTCCACTCAGGGTAAACAGGAATCACGCCCTGCATTTGCGGCGGCGTCAATTGGAACGCAGGCGTATCGCCGCGGCCGCCCACTTTGACGACGATGTCGCGGCGCGTCAGCATATTGAGCGCCTTGCGGACGCGCGGATCGTTAAACGGCGCCGCTTCGTGGTTCGGCTCCAAATACCAGCTACATAAAGAAGTTGTACGTTTCACTTGCCCCGGAAACTCAATATCCGCCACTTTGACCTGATCGCTGGGAATACCGTAAGTCACATCAATTTCATTGGCGCGATAACGGTTGTACTCACCGCTGCCTGACAAGAAAACCGCCTTCGGAATAGCCACTTTGTCTTTATCGTAATAATTGGGATTGCGTTCCATATTAATGTGGCTGTTGACTTTCCAATCCGTTAACAGATAAGCGCCGCTGGAAACGTAATGACCGGGCTGCGTCCACTTATTGCCGTATTTTTCGACAGTGGCGCGGTGAACCGGAAATGTGAATTGCTGAATCAGCATATCGGGGAAATAAGGCACGGGTGCAATCAGCGTAAATTGCAGGGTCTTCGCGTCCAACGACTTGACGCCCAATGTCTCAGGCTTGGCTTTGCCATTTAATATATCTTCCGCATTTTCCACTTGGGCATCGACCAAATAGCTGCCGAAAGGTGCGCCGGTGGCCGGATCGGCAAGACGGCGGAAGCTGTATACAAAATCTTCGGCAGTAATCGGATCACCATTGCTCCATTTAGCATCACGCAGATGGAAGGTCCAAACACGCTCGCCCTCGCTCTCCCATTTCTCCGCCAAAGCAGGAATGGTTTTGCCTTCGGCATCCGTACCGACCAAACCATCCATCAACTGACGGATAATCGCACCGGCCGCCATATCGCCGCTCATCTGAGGATCCAGCGTACCCGGCTCGACGCCATTGCTGACCACCACGCGCTCATAATCGGTACGTTTAAACTCAGGAGCAGGCTTGACATCGCGGCTGCACGCCGACAACGCGAATACGGCAGCCAATGATGCAGCCAACAGCGGATAGGTTTTTTCGGCCATATTTCATTCCTTCTTTTGGGTATTCTTCTTTTTCAGACGGCCTGATGATTCAAACTACACTCGACTACATTTATTTAGAATTTTTCCAGTACAGTTAAATCATCTATTTCAAGTCATAAAAATAGTGTTTTAAACCACACATTCCATCAGGATAATAGTGAGCCATCCAAAATTGTTGGCAAATTAACACAAAAATACGTAACTGAAAACTATTTTTCAATTTATCCTACGATAAATTACAAATGTATTGATTTTTTATAATTTGTCAAATAAGATTATCCGAATTTCCCGTCCCCAATTAAGAAAAAAACATAAAAGGAGAATAAAATGAACAAGTTATCTTGCTTTGTTGCCACTACCCTCATCGGCTCTTCCATAAGCTTCGCCCACGCCGAACCTAAAATGAGCGGTACCATCTACATCATGACCGAGGTCGAACACAACAATAAAACCGGCGTCACCAATACAACCATTTCCGATAAAAGTTCCAGTCTTTATCTCTCCGATGAAGTACGACTCAACAACGACTTATGGCTGAAATGGCAACTTGGCTCCTTTATTTACTTCGATTCCGACCGCTGGGGCGGCTGGGGCACTGCCGACTCATACGTCGCGCTCAACAGCTACAAAAACCTTGGCACCGTCAAAATGGGCTACATCAGTACACCCATGAACAGCATTTATCTGAACCCGTTCGACACCAACAGCTCGATTCTGGAGTTCGGCAAAATTTCCCGCTTCGGCCAACGCCGCGTTTCTATGGCTTATGAGTCTCCTTGGAAAAACGGTTTCCAATTCAAATTCAACGTTTCCCCAGGTTCCAATGCCGCACGCAACAACAACGACTGGAATCCGGACAAAAAACGTGACGGCGACTGGGTCTTCGGCTGGGGTGTGGACTACTACCACCCAAACAACGGCTTTAACGCCCACTACGCTGCCGAATACGCACCCAACGACTCTCCGACTGAAACCAAAGACTTCCAAGCCCATGCATTCATGGCCGGATACAGCAAAGACAAAATCTCCGTCGATGCCGCGTTCCAATACGCCAAAAACACTTGCGACGGCTTCAGCTGCTGGGGCGTATGGAAAGATGCGGCAGGCAACGTAGCCGGTTCTTACGACAAAGAAATCAACAACACCAAAGAATTTATGGTGTCCGGCTCATACAAAGTAGGCAATTTCAAACCTCAAATCGGCTTCGCCTACGGTAAAAGTTCTATCGGCGAAAACTACAAACACGTCGCCGTCAGCACCGATTACAGCTTCTCCAAACGGACGACTGCCACACTCGGCGCCGGCTGGTTGAAAGAAAACGTCAATCCGAAATACGACGAAGATTTGCCGAAAAAATCTTCTTACGCCGTGGGCATGGTATTCAAACACCGCTATTAATGCCTGACAGATTAAAGGCCGTCTGAAACAATTTGTTCAGACGGCCTTTTCTACATCCTATAATTAAACTTGCAGCCCACCTTAAAAATCATTACATTGCCCACACTCAAGCAACAAAAACGTCATCATGAACGCCCACCGCACCCTCATCATCTCCGTTTTTATCGTCGCCAGCTGCGGCCTCGCTTACGAGCTCATCATCGCCGCGCTCGCAAGCTATCTTTTGGGCGACAGTATTTTGCAGTTTTCCTCCGTCATCGGGCTTTATCTGTTTTCAATGGGTATCGGCGCCCACCTGACCCAATACATCAAAGATAAAGACGTATTGCACCGCTTCATCGAAATCGAACTTCTGGTCGGCATCATCGGCGGCATTTCCGCGCTGGCATTATTCGTGGCCTTCGGTTTATCCGCCGCCCCATTCCGCACCCTACTCTACGCTTTTGTACTGATTGTCGGCATGGTTGTCGGTATGGAAATTCCTTTGGTCATGCGCGTGTTAAACCAAAAAGGGGCGGAATTTAAAGAACTCGTTTCCAAAGTATTGACCTTCGACTACTTGGGCGCACTCGCCGTCTCGTTATTATTTCCACTTCTGCTCGCCCCCAAACTCGGCATGGCGCGTTCCGCCTTGTTATTTGGCATTTTCAACGCCGCCGTCGCCTACCTGACTGCACGCGTTTTCAAATCCGAATTACCCCGCTATCACGCCATCCGTACGCGTGCGTTTATCGTATTGACCTCACTCATTACGCTCTTCGTCTACGCCGACCGTATTTCCTTTAAAGCCGAACAAAGCTATTTCGGCGATCCCGTCGTCTATCAAAGCCATTCTCCCTACCAACGGCTGGTCGTTACACGCTGGAAAGACGATACCCGTCTCTACATCAACGGCAACCTGCAATTCTCCTCACGCGACGAAGCCCGTTACCATGAAGCACTCGTTCTGCCTGCCATGCAGATGGTGCCAAACGCTGAATGCATCCTGATTCTCGGCGGCGGCGACGGATTAGCGGCACGCGAAGTCTTGAAATATCCTCAGGTCAAAAATGTTACTTTGGTCGATCTCGACCCCGACATGACCGCCACCTTTAAAACCTCCGCCACCTTGAGCGCGCTCAACCAAGGTTCGCTGTCCCATCCCAAAATGCACGTCGTCAACGACGATGCCGCCAAATGGCTGGAAGGGTCGTCTGAAAAATTCGACGTTATCATCATCGACCTGCCCGACCCGTCCAATTTCTCACTGGGCAAACTCTACTCCGTCCCCATGTACCGCCTCGTTGCCCGCCATCTTGAGCCGCAGGGCAAGATTGTTGTGCAATCCACTTCGCCTTATTTCGCCCCTAACGCCTACTGGTCGGTCGTTGCCACCCTCGAAGCGGCCAAGTTGAATACCGCGCCCTATCATGTTTACGTCCCCTCCTTCGGTGAATGGGGATTTGTGTTGGCAGGGTTTGACCAAAACTTCCCTATTCCGCAAAAATTCGACGTACCCACCCGCTATCTCAATGCCCAGACCGTCGCCGAAATGTTCCGCTTTCCGCCCGATATGGCAAGGCGTAAGGTGGAAGCAAATTATTTGAACAACCAAATTCTCGTCAGTTATTTTGAAAGTGATTGGAACAATGTGATGCGATAGAATATCTAAAGGCCGTCTGAAACATCTGTCTTCTTTTTATCTCCGTTCAGACGACGGCCTCATCACCCGTTTACCCTTTTTCACACAGCATTTGCTTGAAAAAATAAGGTTTATCTTTATCTAAATAGAAGACAATCGACACTATCCGTTGAATGAAGGAACAAACACTTATGCAGTATTTTGGAATCGGTTTTTTGGTTTTAATCTTTTTGGAAATCATGTCCATCGTCTGGATTGCCGACTGGCTTGGCGGCGGTTGGACGCTGTTTTTGATGGCTCTCAGCTTTGTCAGCGGTATCTTCATGCTGCGCCATACCGGTATCTCCGGCTTATTGCTCGCAGGCGCAGCCGTCCGCAGCGGCCAAAACATTTCCCTCTATCAGATGCTGTGGCCGATTCGCTATACTGCCGCCGCGGTTTTCCTGCTCAGCCCCGGTTTTATTTCAACCGCCGTCGCCCTGCTTTTGCTGATTCCATTTAAAGGTAACGCGGCCGTTTCTTCTACGCAGTCTTTCCAAAGTCGCCAGACTTACAGTTCCGCCAAAGATGATGAAGACATTATCGAAGGCGAATATACGGTTACGCGCACCAGCAAAGCCGATAAACCGCAAGACTATATCGAACACAAACCCGATTGACGACTTCCTTCATAAAAGGCCGTCTGAAAATAGGAAATGACCGTTTAACTGCATTATTTAAAAACCGGAATCCCAGGCGAATTTGCCGACCGTTTCGGCAAACGCGGCAGCCAATTCAGCCCGAACGGCATGCCGACCTACTCCATCCCGTTCGACATCAGCGATGCGCCCGCAGGCACGCAATCCTTCGCCGTCGTATTGGAAGACAAAGATGCGATTACCGCCAGCGGCTTTGTCTGGACGCACTGGCTGATTGCCGACCTGCAACGCACTTCTGTTGCCGAAAACGAAAGCCTGCGCGCTACCGACTATGTTCAAGGGGCGAACAGCTGGGCGAGCGTGCTGGGCAAACTCGACATCGAAGAAGCCTCCTGTTACGGCGGCATGGCACCGCCCAATTGCCGCCACCGTTACGAACTGATTGTCTATGCCCTCGACACCAAACTGAACCTGCCGCGCGGGTTCCGCTTCAACGACCTGCACTTCGCCATGCAGGGGCACATCCTCGCCAGTGCCAGCGTAATGGGTACTTACGACGTGTAAATCCGTACAATATGCAAAAAAGCCGTCTGAAAATCTGTCTTTTCAGACGGCCTGTTTTAAGGACTCCCGATGTTTTCCAAACTCAAAAATTTCTTCGACAACCAACCGCCGTCTCCGCCTGAAACACCGCCCAATCCCCTGTACGCCATGCTTGCCGCCGATACGGCGGCCATGGAAGCGAGTAAAAAAACAAGCAAAATCCGTGCTGCATGGAAAAAGCATTTTGAGACTTATTCCGTAGCGACATGCTTGCCTTATTTTTACGATTTCTTGCTGGAAAACATTGATGCCGCGCTGACAGGCCGTCTGAAAGACGGAACAGGGCTGCACAAATTCGCTGAAGCGCTTGCCAGCAATAAAATTTTTCATACCGTAGACCGTTGTCGCAGTAAATCTGAACAGGAAGCTGATCAAACCATTGCCTCATATGCTCCGGCAATCTGCGCGCGCATCGATGCCGTACTAGAACGCGAATGGCCTGCTGAAATGCAAACCGGCGCGTGGCTTGCCGAAGTGTTCTGTCTGTTTTTTTATCATGCCCATGCCGGCAATCATGTTGTCAAAACCGCTGCCGCACCGTGGGTCGTGCCGTTTCTGCGGCGTTGGCCTGAGCTGGGGGATATATTGATTTTGAGCGCGCTTGACGATTGGGGCGATGCGTCCGCATTGTCGGAATACCTGATGATTGAAGCCCAAAATGCCCGTCAACAGTCGCGTCCTGCAGGCGGATTATGGAACAAGATGATGGGTATCCATGCAGACAAACACAGAAATGTTTACCGACAGGCGGAACAGCTTTTAACTGCGCTCACTACCGACGGCAAAATATCGGTGGATAAACGGGAGGCCTTGCTTTGTGCTGCCTTGGATACCTTGAATCTTGTGCCCGAAAAAACCGACAGCCGTAAAGAAGCACATATCTGCATCCGCCGAGACCCTGTTACGCGACACTGCCTGAAATTGTTGGCCGACAGCCTGCCGGATAATCCCACCGCCGAAACCGTCCGCGCACTTTTATCGGAAGCGGAAAGTTCGCCTAAAGCTGTCGGCACGTACAATTTGAACCAGAACCCCAGCGTACCGTTTGCCGATATCGGCCTGAAAATCGCCGTGATTGACGAGTTGATGTACCGGCGGGACTTGCTTAAGCCGCGCCTGCTGCTGGACACTTTTGTCAAAGAATACGAAGGTAGGCGGATAGATAGGGAAGCCGACGGTTATGCCGTTATCCCTGAAATCCTTGAATATTTCAAGCGGTTGGACATCCCGCAGCATCTGTTAAACGAAGTAGGCGAACTCTATATCGACGGCGGCTTGGACGGCGGTTCGGCGCTTTACGAAGAAATGTTTCCCTTTTTCGATCCCGGTTGCGGCGACGAACTTTTGCCCATCGGCAAACAGGCTGTTGCCGATTTGGCATACTTGCCGAACCTGCGACGCATCATAGGGCTGGAAAACTGCAATCCGTCGCCGGAATTGATACATGCCTTGCAAGAAGTGGGTGTGGAAATCATAGCGCAGGAGTAGCGGCAAATAACGGAAGGCCGAAACCCTGTTTCGGGTTTTCAGACGGTAGCGGATTCGCATTTAAAGTGCAACTTTCCATAACAGAAAAAGGCCAGTATGCGGTAGCATACGGCCTTTCCTGCAAGAAAGATTGCCATGAGCTACACACAACTGACCCAAGACGAACGATACCACATCCAATACCTGTCCCGCCACTGCACCATCGCCGAAATCGCCAAACAGCTTAACCGCCACAAAAGCACCATCAGTCGCGAAATCAGACGGCACTGCACCCAAGGGCAGCAATACAGTGCCGAAAAAGCCCAACGGCAAAGCCGGCTGACCAAACAGCGCCCGCGACAACCCTATAAGCTCGATTCGCAGCTGATTCAACACA
>NZ_KV799989.1:0-424 GCF_001810105.1 Neisseria sp. HMSC068C04 | reverse complement strand
CCGCAAACTCAGTCCCGAACAAGTATGCGCCTACCTGCGCAAACACCACGGGATCACGCTCCACCACAGCACCATTTACCGTTACCTTCGCCAAGACAAAAGCAACGGCGGCACCTTGTGGCAACACCTCAGAATATGCAGCAAACCCTACCGCAAACGCTACGGCAGCACATGGACCAGAGGCAAAGTGCCCAACCGCGTCGGCATAGAAAACCGACCCGCCATCGTCGACCAAAAATCCCGTATCGGCGATTGGGAGGCCGACACCATCATCGGCAAAGATCAAAAAAGCGCATTACTAACCTTGGTCGAACGCGTTACCCGCTACACCATCATCTGTAAATTGGATAACTTAAAAGCCGAAGACACTGCCCGGGCAGCTGTTAGGGTATTAAAGGCACATAAAGACAGGGTGCACACCATC
>NZ_KV799988.1:0-87733 GCF_001810105.1 Neisseria sp. HMSC068C04 | reverse complement strand
CATCATCAGCGAAACCGTAGCCGGTGGTGCACAGCTGAAACTGGCTGATGTGTTGAATATCGGTCAAGCGGCTCCGGTGAAAATTGATGGCGATAAAGGCGAAGTCAGCGGCTTGAGCAATACGACTTTGGGCGGCAACGATTTTGCCCAAGGCAAACGTGCGGCAACTGAAGAGCAGCTGAATGCAGCCCAAGATCAGTTGGTGAATGTATTGGGTGGCAATGCGGCCAATAATGGCGGCAACATCAGCATGACTGATATTGGTGGTACGGGTGAGAACAACATCCACGATGCAATCAAAGCCGTAAATGCAACTGCCAATCTGCCTTTGACTTTCGGCGGCGACAGCGGCAAAGACGTTGAACGCAAACCGGGTACGAAGCTGAATATTGTTGGCGGTCAAACCGATGCAGCCAAACTTTCAGACGGCAATATCGGCGTTGTAGCGAATGGCTCTGATAAGTTGGAAGTCAAATTGGCTAAAGACTTGGCAGTTGACAGCGTGAAAGCCGGCGATACCACCGTCAATACTGACGGCGTGAAAGTTGGCGATGTCAACCTGACTAAAGCCGGCTTGAACAACGGCGGCAACAAGATTACCAACGTTGCAGCCGGTACCGATGATACTGATGCAGTGAATGTTGCTCAGTTGAACAAAGCTGCGGCTGCGGCTAAGACCGAAGTCGTTCAAGGCGATAACATTGTTGTTACTCAGGATGTCGGCGCCAATGGCCAAACCATTTATAAAGTGGCTACCGATAAAAACCTGAAAGTCGACAGCGTTACCGCAGGCGATACCGTGATGAATAATGACGGTGTGAAAGTCGGCGATGATGTTGCATTGAACAAAGACGGCTTGAAAGCAGGTGATGTGAACCTGACCAAAGCTGGCTTGAACAATGGCGGCAACAAGATTACCAACGTTGCGGCCGGTACGGATGACACCGATGCAGTCAATGTTTCTCAACTGAAACAAGCTGCCGCTGCGTCTAAAACTGAAGTCGTTCAAGGTAAGAACATCGTTGTGACTGAAAAAACAGGCGACAAAGGTCAGACTGTTTATGAAGTTGCTACCGATAAAGACTTGGACGTTGACAGCGTGAAAGCCGGTGATACCACTGTCAACAATGATGGCGTGAAAGTTGGTGATGATGTTGCATTGAACAAAGACGGCTTGAAAGCAGGCAAGGTAAACCTGACTAAAGATGGCTTGGACAATGCGGGTAACAAAGTAACCAACGTAGCCGATGGCGACATCAACGCCAACAGCAAAGATGCTGTCAACGGCAGCCAGTTGTACGCAACCAACCAAAACGTAGCCAACAACGCTGCGACTATCGCCAAAGGCATCAACTTCGGCGGTACCACCGGCAGCAACAACTACGCATTGGGCGACACCATCAATGTTAAAGGCGACAGCAACATCATCAGCGAAACCGTTGCCGGTGGCGCTCAACTGAAGTTGGCTGACGAGATTAGCGTGAAGACAGTGAATGCCGATACCTTTAAAGCAGGCGATACTGTGATGAATAACGACGGCGTGAAAGTCGGCGATAAAGTTGCGTTGAACAAAGACGGTCTGACCGCAGGCAATACCGTAGTCAACAACGATGGCGTAACCATCGCTGCACCGACTGAAAACAATCCGAACAACCAAGTCAAACTGTCTCCTGTCGGTCTGAATAACGGCGGCCAACGCATTACCAACGTGGCTCCGGGTAAAGACGGTACAGATGCGGCAAACGTGAACCAGTTGATTGGTTTGGGTACCGAGTTGCAGAACAACATCAACCAAGTAGGTAAGAAAGCCTACGCGGGTGTAGCCGGTGCGATTGCCCAAGGTTCGATTCCGCAAGTAACCCGTCCGGGTGCGACCGGTATCGGTGTCGGCAGCGGCTACTACGGTGGTCAGTCTGCCATGGCCATCGGCGTGTCTGCGATGAGCGATGGCGGCAACTGGATTGTCAAAGGCAACTTCTCGGCCAATACCGACGGTCATGTCGGTATCGGTGCCGGTGCGCTGTATCAGTGGTAAGTTGGCAATGACAGGCAACTAGATTTGCTGCCTGAATAGGGAGGCCGTCTGAAATTTTAGGTTTCAGACGGCCTTTTTTTCTGAAAACACTTGAATTTAGGCTATCTGAAACGATATGCTTCATCTATTTACCGCATGACTCTGAAAGAGAACAAATGAGCAAAACCATCCATTATTTGAAAGACTACGCCGCGCCAGCGTACCGTATTCTGAAAACCGACCTGCATTTCGATATTTTAGAACCGCAAACCATCGTCAAATCCAGTCTGACCGTTCAACCTGAAAGAGCAGGGGAGCCATTGGTATTAGATGGTTCGGCAAAACTGCTGTCTGTGAAAGTAAACGGCCGGGCCGTAGATTATGTGTTGGAAGACGAAAAACTGACGATTGCCGGCGTGCCGTCTGAAAACTTCACCTTGGAAGTGGAAACTGAAATTTTGCCTGCTGAGAACAAATCTCTGATGGGTCTGTATGCCTCCGGCGGCAATCTGTTTACTCAATGCGAACCGGAAGGTTTCCGCAAAATTACGTTCTACATCGACCGTCCGGATGTCATGTCTAAATTTACCACCACCATCGTTGCAGACAAAACACGCTATCCGGTGTTGCTGTCTAACGGCAATAAAATCGATGGCGGAGAGTTTTCAGACGGCCGTCATTGGGTGAAATGGGAAGACCCGTTTGCCAAACCGAGCTATCTCTTTGCTTTGGTGGCAGGTGATTTGGCAGTAACGGAAGATTATTTTACGACCATGAGCGGCCGTAAGGTCAAAATCGAGTTCTACACCACGGAGACAGACAAACCTAAAGTCGGGTTTGCAGTGGAATCGTTGAAAAATGCGATGAAATGGGACGAAACACGCTTCGGTTTGGAATACGACTTGGATATTTTCATGGTCGTTGCGGTGGGCGATTTCAATATGGGCGCGATGGAAAACAAAGGTTTGAATATTTTCAATACCAAGTTCGTGCTGGCCAATAGCCGTACCGCGACCGATACCGATTTTGAAGGCATCGAATCTGTTGTCGGCCACGAATATTTCCACAACTGGACGGGCAACCGCGTGACCTGCCGTGATTGGTTCCAATTGTCGCTGAAAGAAGGTTTGACCGTATTCCGTGATCAAGAGTTTTCCGGCGACCGAGCCAGCCGCGTGGTGCGCCGTATCGATAATGTCCGCATGCTGCGCTTGTTCCAATTCCCTGAAGATGCGGGCCCGACTGCGCATCCTGTCCGCCCGGCCAGCTATGAGGAGATGAACAACTTCTACACCATGACCGTCTATGAAAAAGGTGCGGAAGTAGTGCGCATGTATCACACCTTGCTCGGGGAAGAGGGCTTCCAAAAAGGCATGAAGTTGTATTTCCAACGCCACGACGGTCAGGCAGTGACTTGTGATGATTTCCGTGCTGCAATGGCAGACGCAAACGGCATCAATCTTGATCAGTTTGCTTTGTGGTACAGCCAAGCCGGTACGCCGGTTTTAGATGCTCAAGGCCGTCTGAAAGATGGAGCGTTTGAATTGACCATCAAACAAACCATTCCGGCCACGCCCGATATGGCGGACAAGCAGCCGATGATGATTCCGGTCAAAACTGGTTTGCTGAACGAAAAAGGCGAAGCGGTTGAGTTTGAATATCAAGGCAAACGTGTGAAAGAGGTGGTTTTGGTATTGACTGAAGCCGAGCAGACTTTTGTGTTAGGCGGCGTCAATGAGCCGGTTATCCCGTCTTTGCTGCGTGATTTCTCTGCACCGGTTACCCTGAACTATCCATACAGCGAGCAAGAATTGGCCACTTTGCTGGCGGCAGATGAAAATGAGTTTGCCCGTTGGGAGGCTGCTCAAACCCTGTATCATCGTGCCATTAACGCCAACCGTCAGGCATTGGCGGAAGGCCGTCCTTTGCCGGAACACAAAGCATTGATGGACGCTTTGGCTTTGGTGGTTTCCGGTGACTTTGATCCGGCATTCCGTGCCATTTTGCTGCAAATGCCGTCTGAAACCGATGTATGGGCGGAAGAAGAAAATATTGACCCGATTCAGGTTCATCAGGCGCGAGAAGCCTTGCTCAATGCCGTTGCCGTTAAGTTCCTACCTCAATGGCGTGAGCTGAACCGTCAAGCTGCCGAGCAAGAAAATCAAGCCGATGTCGCTGTTCGTTATGAATACAGCCCGGAATTGTCCGGCTGGCGTACTTTGCGTAATGCTTGCAGGGCATTTGTCCTTCGTGCTGACGTTGCGCATATCGAACATGTTGCGGAAAATTACGAAGCAATGGCGCAAAACATGACCCATGAATGGGGTATCTTATCCGCAATTAACAGCAATGAAAGCGAAATCCGCGATCGCTTGTTGACGCAATTTGCCGATAAATTCGCCGATGATGCTTTGGTAATGGACAAATACTTTGCCCTGATTGCTTCAAGCCGCCGCAAAGATACTTTACAGCAAGTTCAGACGGCCTTGAACCATCCTAAATTCAGCATTGAAAACCCGAATAAGGCCCGTTCTTTGTTGATCAGCTTCAGCCGCAATATTCCGCATTTCCATGCAGAAGACGGCAGCGGCTACCGCTTTGTAGCCGATAAAGTGATGGAAATCGACCGCTTTAATCCGCAAGTTGCCGCCCGACTGGTGCAGGCTTTCAACATCTGCAACAAATTGGAAGCCAACCGAAAAGCCGTCATGACCAAAGAATTGCAACGCATTAATGCACAAGAAGATTTGTCCAAAGATGTGGGCGAGATTGTCGGTAAGATTCTGAATGAAAAATAAAGCTTGTCTGTTGACCTTATTGTAATTTGGCAATAAGGATAGATAGACTAAAGGCCGTCTGAAACCGATTGGTTTCAGACGGCCTTTTATATATCAACGCTTAAACTAATTTTCGTTGAGAGTAGGGAATAAGAATAAAAAAGAGCCTGCATAAAACAGGCTCTTTTTTATACTAATCCGAAGATTAGAATTTGTGACGCAGGCCAACCAAACCAGAGATGGTTTCAACTTTGTGAGGGCCAGACTCAGCACCACGCAACCAGCCGGCAGAAACCAGAGCAGTAGTGCGTTTAGAGAAGTCGTAGTCAGCACCAACGATAACTTGGTCGTATTGAGTGCCTTTCAGTTTTTTACCGTCAACTTTAGCTTTGAAGCCGTGAGCGTAAGAAACGCGAGGAGTTACGTTACCGGCGCGGTAAGCGGCAGTAGCAGCAACTTCGATAGTTTCAGTAGGACGGCTATCCAAGGCAGCAGCAGTACCAAATACTACGTTAGAAGCGTTAGTAGTGGCAGAATTTACAACGCCGTTAGATTGGGCTTCGGCGTAGTCACCCAAAGTTTCCCAGTTTTTAGCGTATTGGCCGGCTACAGACACGAACAGGTTGTTAGCATCGTAACCACCTACCAAGCGGTGTACGTGACCGTCTTTTTCAGAAACGGCGTTTTTACGGAAACCACCAGCGTATTGACCGAAGAAACCAGAGTTTTCGTAGTTCAGGCCAGCGTAGTAAGTGTCACGGGTAGCGTCGTTGTGAGTGTATTTGTCAGAAGGGTTAGCGTTGTCGCGTGGAGTGTATTGTACACTTGCGCTAAAGCCTGAGAATACAGGGCTGTCGTAACGTACAGATACTGCACGCTCGTCAACACGAGTGAATACAGACATGTTCAAAGCGCCGTTGCTGCTTTCCCATTGGTCAACATTGTCGCTAGAGTCTTTAACAGTAGAGTTCAATTTGCCGGCACGGATTTTACCGAAGCCGCCTTCCAAACCGATGAAAGATTCGCGAGAAGCCCACTCTTTGTCACCACCGGCGATAGAAGTGTTTTGTTCAACTTGCCAGATAGCATTCAGGTTGTTACCCAAGTGTTCGTGGCCTTTGAAGCCGATGCGTGAACCGAAGTCAGCGATTTCAGTAGCAGTTTTAGAGCTTTTCTCGTGACCCAGTTTAGCAGCAGTTTGTTCACCCAATTTTACTTTGGATACTTCAACGCCGGCTTTAATTTGACCGTACAGAGTTACGTCAGCCATAGCTGCAACAGGCAGAGCCGCCAGGGTCAGGGCAATCAGAGATTTTTTCATTGCTGTTTTCCTTTTTTAAGTGTGAAGAAGCGAGCATTCGTTCTTCTTATTACGACATCGTTCTGTTTCAACGATTCCATGACCATAATATAAAGGTTATGGCTTAAGAAAACAAATTTTCCTCTCGTTTTAGGCGTATTTTGTTGGGAAACGTTGTTTTTTGCAGACAGAGTAGGTATAGGAAATGGTTGTTTATTTCGTAATATGTTTTTTTAAAAGGAAATTTTAGGAGAATCATGAAAGACAGTTTATAGAGGTTGGCGAGTAAATGTTGTTTATATTGTTTTCAGACGGCCTTGTTGAGTGTGATTTATAGTGTATTGGGTTTTAAAATTATAAAAAACCTGCCTGAGTGATCAGGCAGGTTTCATTTGCTTGAAAGACAGATTAGTTTTTGTCTTGGTCAACCAGTTTGTTTTTGGCAATCCAAGGCATCATGGAACGCAGTTGCGCGCCGACTTTTTCGATTTGGTGGTCGGCAGTCAGGCGACGGCGGGCAGTCATGCTGGCGTAGTTGGTCGCGCCTTCTTGGATGAACATTTTGGCATATTCGCCGCTTTGAATACGGTACAGCGCTTTTTTCATCGCTGCTTTGGTTGCAGGAGTCACTACTTCAGGACCGGTAACGTATTCACCGTATTCGGCATTGTTGGAAATGGAGTAGTTCATGTTGGCAATACCGCCTTCGTACATCAGGTCAACGATCAGTTTCAGCTCGTGCAGACATTCGAAGTAGGCCATTTCTGGAGCGTAACCGGCTTCAACCAAAGTTTCAAAGCCGCATTTCACCAATTCAACTGCGCCACCGCACAATACGGCTTGTTCGCCGAACAGGTCGGTTTCGGTTTCTTCGCGGAAGTTGGTTTCGATTACGCCGCCTTTAGTGCCGCCATTGGCTGCTGCGTAAGACAGGGCGATGTCTTTGGCTTTGCCGCTTTTATCTTGGTAAACGGCGATCAGGGAAGGTACGCCGCCGCCTTTCAGGAATTCGCTGCGTACGGTGTGGCCTGGGCCTTTAGGGGCGATCATGATAACGTCGAGGTCGGCGCGAGGTACGATTTGGTTGTAGTGTACGTTGAAGCCGTGAGCGAACGCCAATACTGCGCCTTCTTTCAAGTTAGGATCGATTTCGTTTTTGTATACGATAGGTTGGTTTTCGTCAGGCAACAGAATCATTACAACGTCGGCTGCTTTAGTTGCTTCAGCAACAGTGCGCACGTCGTGGCCGGCTGCTTCGGCTTTTTTCCAAGAGCCGCCTTGGCGCAGACCGATTACGACATTTACGCCGGAATCTTTCAGGTTTGCTGCGTGTGCGTGACCTTGTGAACCGTAGCCGATGATGGCAACGGTTTTGCCTTTGATCAGAGAAAGGTCAGCGTCTTTATCGTAATAAACTTGCATTTTATTTCCTTAGTGTAAGAGGGTTCCGGATAATCCGGGTTGAGTTAAAAGTAATAGGGGATTAGGCAGGGACTTGGTTCATCAAGACGATTTCCAATGCTTCGGTTTTTCCTTCGATGGATTTGACGAAGTTTTGGAAATGTTCGCTGGCATTGTGTTCGTCAATAGCTGCTTGGGATTTCCAGCTTTCTACGAATACGAAACGGTTGGGTTTGCCGATTTCTTGGTGCAGGTCGTAGCTGATGTTGCCTTCTTCTGCACGGCTGGCTTTGACCAATTCTTTAAACTGGGCAGCCAGAGCCTCGGTGTATTCGGGTTTGACGGTAACTAATGCAACGATTTGGATGCTTGACATATTTGTCTCCTACTGTTTTTCAGACGGCCTTTGTGGAAAGTAAAAGGCCGTCTGAACGATACAGCGTTAAATTTTCAAAATACGCTCGCCACGGCCGATACCGGCCGCGCCTGTGCGTACGGTTTCCAAAATTTGGGCGCGTCCGACTGTTTCGAGGAAAGAGTCAAGTTTTTCAGTAGAACCTGTGATTTCGATGGTGTAGCTGCGGTCTGTTACATCGATAACGCTGCCACGGTAGATTTCGGTCAATCGCAGGAATTCGTCGCGGTCTTTACCGACGGCGCGGACTTTTACCAACATCAGCTCGCGTTCGACAAAACGGCTTTCGTTCAAATCGACCACTTTGATAACTTCAATCAGTTTGTTGAGTTGTTTGGTGATTTGCTCGATAACGTGTTCGTCGCCATGGGTAACGATGGTCATGCGAGACAAGGTTTTGTCTTCGGTTGGTGCAACAGCCAGGGAGTCGATGTTGTAATCGCGTGCGGAGAACAAACCTACCACACGGCTCATCGCACCTGATTCGTTTTCCATCAGAATAGATAAGATATGTCGCATTTTTCTCTCCTTACGCTGACAATGTTTCGCGCATATGCGGCGGCAGAACCATCTCGTCCAAGCCTTTGCCGTTGCCGACCATAGGCAGTACGTTTTGTTTCTTGTCGGTCAAGAAATCGAGGAATACCAGACGGTCTTTTTGGTTTAATGCTTCCAGCAACGCGCCTTCTACATCGGATTTCTTGTCCACACGGATGCCGATATGGCCGTAGGCTTCAGCCAGTTTGACAAAATCAGGCAATGAGTCGAAATAGGTTTCTGATTCACGGTTGCCGTAATAAAGTTCTTGCCATTGGCGAACCATGCCGAGGTAGCCGTTGTTCAAGGTAACGATGTTAACCGGAACGCGGTATTGGAAGCAGGTGGACAGCTCTTGGATGTTCATCTGAATCGAGCCTTCGCCGGTGATACAGAATACATCTTGATCAGGAGCGGCCAGTTTTGCGCCGATGGCATATGGTAAGCCGACGCCCATTGTGCCTAAACCGCCGGAATTGAGCCATTGGCGAGGACGCTCGAATGGGTAATATTGGGCGGTAAACATTTGGTGTTGACCAACGTCGGAAGTAATAATGGCAGAATTATTGGTGATTTCGGCCAGTTTTTGAATGACGTATTGCGGTTTGATGATTTCGCTTTCATTATCAAACCACAGGCAGTTGCGCGAACGCCATTCTTCAATGCTTTTCCACCATTTATCCAATGAATCGGCTGCAGGTGCAGATTCTTGCTTACCCCACAATTGAATCATTTCGGACAATACGTTTTTCACGTCGCCGACAATCGGGATATCCACTTTGACGCGTTTGGCAATGCTGGACGGGTCAACGTCGATATGAATAATTTTTTTGGCTTTTTCAAAGAATTTGGACGGTACGGAAATCACGCGGTCATCGAAGCGCGCACCGATTGCCAGTACAACGTCTGCATTCTGCATGGCGAGGTTGGCTTCGTAAGTGCCGTGCATACCCAGCATGCCTAAGAATTGGCGGTCGCTGGAAGGGTATGCACCCAAGCCCATCAATGTGCCGGTACAAGGAGCGCCGATCATGCGGACGAATTTGGTCATTTCCTCAGAGGCATTGCCCAAAACTACGCCACCGCCGAAGTAAACAATAGGGCGTTTGGCGGAAGCCAGCATTTGTACGGCTTTTTTGATTTGACCGATGTGGCCTTGTACAACCGGTTGGTAAGAGCGGATGAAAATGTCTTCTTGCGGATAGCTGAATTTAGCCATTGCTTGGGTGACATCTTTAGGAACATCGACAACAACGGGACCCGGACGGCCGCTTGCGGCGATTTGGAAAGCTTTTTTGATGGTATCTGCCAACTCAGCAATATTGGTCACCAAGAAATTGTGTTTGACACAAGGGCGGGTAATGCCGACTGTATCCACTTCTTGGAATGCGTCTGTCCCGATAAGGGAGTTGCCCACCTGGCCGCTGATAACTACCAACGGAATGGAGTCGCTGTAAGCGGTGGCGATGCCGGTCAGCGCATTGGTCACGCCTGGGCCGGAAGTTACCAAGGCAACGCCGACTTTGCCGCTGACACGGGCATAGGCATCTGCCGCATGTACGGCTGCCTGCTCGTGGCGAACCAGGATATGCTTGAATTTATTGAGTTGGAAAAGGGCATCGTAGATTTCGATAACCGCGCCGCCCGGATAGCCGAATACATACTCGACACCTTCGGCTTTGAGACTTTGCACGATGATTTGTGCGCCAGATAATTGCATATTGACCTCTTTTATATGGTTTCAAACCAATAGGAACAATCCGCCTCACCACAGCACCTGTAATGCAATTCCACCAAGCAGCGATTTAGGGTACGCGCACTGGGGGAATACGATGACAGTCAGACTATCCAAGCAATTGGGAAGAAACACAGAGTTTGTGAAAAAGAGTAGAAACGATAACGCAATCCGACTGTACAAGCAAGACAAAATCTTTCATCTTTTAACGTTTAAGGAGTGAAAATAGATTATCGTTTGATTTTAAAGAAATAAAAAAACAGTTTTATTGAGTTTGATGTGGGGAGATTGTTGACAGTTTGAGTAAGGAGAAGGTTTTGCAAATGATAAATAGCAAAAAACCTCTTGATTAAATCAAGAGGTTTTTTTTAATTTGGTGCCCAGGGTCGGACTCGAACCGACACACCTTGCGGCGGGGGATTTTGAGTCCCCTGCGTCTACCAATTTCGCCACCTGGGCTAGCGAAGAAGTCGTCATTATAGCGAGTTCTCGAATCTTGTAAAGCAGTAATTGAAAAAAAATTGGATTATTTTTATATTTGTTTGATTTTTAATGAATTAAACTTTTTGCGTTTGATGGCTATCTAAATGGAAGGCAGATTTTTAAAACAAAAAAAGCAGTATTTATCTGCAAAAAGGGCTACATTTAATGTGTCAAACGCGTTAATATGAAGATGTTTTGTTTTTATATCGGCCAGGCGGTTGTTTGGCTTCACTTAATTTGAAACGGTTTTGGAGAAAATTTATGCTTTCCGTTACACGAACTTTCTTACTCAGTGCTTTTGCGTTGGCTGCTCTGGCTGCTTGTCAGCCTAAAGAGGAGGCCAAAGAGGCTTCTTCGACACCTGCCGCTTCTGCTGCGCCTGCTGCTTCCGGTGAGTCTGCACCCAAAGTGCAAGCGCGCGGTACCGATATGCGCAAAGAAGACATTGGTGGTGATTTTACATTGACCGATGGCGACGGCAAACCTTTCAGCTTGAGCGACTTGAAAGGCAAAGTGGTTATCCTGTCTTTCGGTTATACCCACTGTCCTGACGTATGCCCGACCGAGTTGCTGACTTACAGCGATACTTTGAAACAATTGGGCGATCAGGCTAAAGACGTGAAAGTAGTATTTGTCAGCATCGACCCTGAGCGCGATACGCCTGAAGTAATCGGCAAATACGCTAAACAGTTCAATCCTGATTTTATCGGCCTGACGGCTACCGGCGATCAAAGCCTGCCAGTCATCAAACAGCAATACCGTGTGGTATCGGCTAAAGTAAACCAAAAAGAAGACAGCGAAAACTATTTGGTCGACCACTCTTCAGGTGCATATTTGATTGATAAAAACGGCGAAGTGGCGATTTTCTCGCCTTATGGCAGCGAGCCGGAAACGATTGCGGCTGATGTGAAAACTTTATTATAAAAACGTAGTTGAGGCCGTCTGAAATGGGTTGTGGATTTCAGACGGCCTTCTTGCTTTATGATACGGCAAAGGAGAATAAAAAAATGACCGACACACTTTTAACGATTGCTTTATCCAAGGGGCGAATTTTTGAGGAAACCCTGCCGCTGTTGGCCGCCGCCGGTATTGTGCCTGCAGAAGAGCCGGAAAAATCGCGCAAGCTTATTATTGGCACCAATCATGACAACATCCGTTTGGTGATTGTACGCGCAACCGACGTGCCGACTTATGTGCAGTATGGTGCGGCGGATTTTGGTATTGCCGGTAAGGACGTGCTGATTGAGCATGGCGGGGATGGCCTGTATCAACCTTTGGATTTGCACATCGCCTCATGCCGCATGATGGTTGCGGTGAAAAAAGGTTTCGATTACGCCGCGGCTTCCAAACCCGGCAGCCGCTTGCGGATTGCCACCAAATATCCCGACATTGCCGCCGAACACTTTGCCGACAAGGGTGTGCATGTGGACATCATCAAACTGTACGGCTCGATGGAGCTTGCGCCTTTGGTCGGTTTGAGCGACGCGATTGTCGATTTGGTTTCCAGTGGCAATACATTGAAGGCCAATGGTCTGGAAGCTGTGGAACATGTGGCTGATATTTCCAGTCGCTTGGTGGTCAATAAAGCGGCGTTGAAAACCAAATATGCGCTGCTAAATCCGATTATTCAGGCATTTGAAAATGCCGCTAAGGCCGTCTGAAAAATTTTTGGTAAAACCTGTTTGCCAACTCAGTTTGAAAGCCCCGTCATGATGCAAAGCAAACCGACACTCGATACGATTCTTTCCCATCGTTCCATCCGCAGGTTTACTTCCGAACCGATTGCCGATGAAATCCTCAATACGCTGGTTCGCGCCGGACAACAGGCTTCGACCTCCAACAACCTGCAATGCGTTTCCATCATCCGCGTAACTGACCTTGCGCTGAGGCAGGGAATACATGAAGCGGCAGGAAGCGCACCTTATATTGTCCATTGTGCGGAATTTTTACTATTTTGCATCGATTTCTCCAAACACAAGACGATGTTTCCCGATGCGCAAATTGATTGGGCGGAAATAACCCTGATTGGCGCGGTCGATGCAGGCATTATGGCGCAAAACGTATTGCTTGCCGCCGAATCGCTTGGATTGGGCGGCGTGTATATCGGCGCGTTGCGCAATAATGCGCAAAAAGTATCGGATGTGTTGAACCTGCCGGATTATTGCGTGCCTTTGGTGGGATTGTGCCTCGGTTATCCCGACCAAGACACGCCGCTCAAACCGCGCCTGCCTAAGGAAATGATCTATGCCGAAAACGCCTGTCCGAGCCTGAATGCTGAGGCGGTTGAAGCTTATAATCAGGCAGTGGCGGATTATTATGAGTTACGCAAGGGTAGTCCGATACCTTGGAAGGAATCGCTGGCCAAAACTTTGGGCAATCCTGTGCGGCCGCATATGTTGGCGTTTTTGCAGAAAAAAGGTTTTTTGAAAAGATAATATTCAGACGGCCTTTGAGTGAATGAGGCCGTCTGAAAACAATAGGAACGAAACAAGGAAGAGAGCAAACCATGAAAAAACTCAACACCCAATCCCCTGACTTTCAAGCCGAACTCAAAGCGTTACTCGCTTTTGAAACCGCGCAAAATCCTGAAATCGACCGTATTGTTGCCGACATCTGCGCCGATGTTCAAAAACGCGGCGATGCGGCGCTGATTGAATACACCAACCGCTTTGACGGTACCTCCGCTCAAACCATCGACGATTTAATCCTGACGCAAGACGATTTGCAGTCTGCGTTTGAGCGTTTGCCCGAAAACATTCAGACGGCCTTGAAAACGGCCGCGCGACGGGTGGAAAGCTATCATAAACACCAAAAAATGGAGTCGTGGACTTACGAAGACGAGGACGGCACGCTTTTGGGTCAGCAGATTACGCCGCTTGACCGTGTCGGTATTTATGTTCCGGGCGGTAAAGCCGCTTATCCGAGTTCCGTCATTATGAACGCTATGCCTGCCCACGTTGCCGGCGTGAAAGAAATCATCATGGTCGTTCCCACTCCGAAAGGCGAGCGCAACGATATCGTACTGGCGGCTGCTTTTGTGGCCGGTGTAACCAAAGTGTTTACGGTCGGCGGCGCGCAGGCGGTTGCAGCTTTGGCTTATGGTACGGAATCTGTGCCTCAGGTCGATAAGATTACCGGCCCGGGCAATGCTTTTGTCGCCGCGGCCAAACGACGCGTGTTCGGCGTGGTCGGTATTGATATGGTGGCAGGGCCGTCTGAAATTTTGGTGATTGCCGATGGCACGACGCCTGCCGATTGGGTGGCCATGGATTTGTTCAGTCAGGCGGAACACGATGAAATTGCACAAGCAATTTTGATTGGTACTTCTCAAGCGTATTTGGACGAAGTTCAGACGGCCATGAATCGCCTGATTGAAACCATGCCGCGCCGTGCGATTATTGAAGCTTCATTGGGCAACCGCGGCGCAATGATTTTGGCTAAAGACTTGGATGAAGCCTGCGAAATCGCCAACTATATTTCTCCTGAACACTTGGAGCTGTCGGTCGAAAATCCGCAAGAGTGGGCGAAAAAAATCCGCCATGCCGGTGCGATTTTCATGGGACGTTATACCAGTGAAAGCCTTGGTGACTATTGCGCAGGCCCCAACCACGTTTTACCGACCAGCCGTACGGCGCGTTTCTCTTCTCCTTTGGGAACATATGATTTCCAAAAACGCTCCAGTCTGATTCAGGTTTCAGAACAAGGTGCGCAGAAATTGGGCAAAACCGCCAGCGTGTTGGCGCATGGCGAAAGCTTGACCGCGCACGCCAGAGCGGCTGAGTTCCGTTTGAAAGACTGAGTGAAACGTTGGTTAAAGTCGTAGAAATCAAAAAAGGGCATCTAAACAGATGCCCTTTTTATTTTGATGAAGATTTTAGCTGAGAAGGTATCAGGCCGTCTGAAAACAGGTTTAACGGTTTTTCAGCCAGTCATTACGCATTTGTGCGGCTTCTTCAAAATAGCGGTAAAGCTCGGTTTTGTTGCCGTCTGAAAGTAAGTTTTCCAATCTGGACAATTGTTCTTGCAGGTCTCCGGTCAGTTTGAGCAGGGCGGGGCGGTTGGCCAGGCAGATGTCTGTCCAGACGGCAGGGTGGCTGGAGGCGATGCGGGTAAAGTCGCGAAATCCGGTGGCGGCATAGGGGAGATAGTCTTTGCCATGCGGATGGTCAACCAAAGCATGAACATAGGCAAAGGCGGCCAAGTGCGGCAAGTGGGAAACGGCGGCAAAAATATTGTCGTGTTCTTCGGCGCTCATGGTGGAAATTTGCGAACCAACAGCCTGCCACAGGCTTTTCAGCCGCCTCAGGCCGTCTGAAACCTCTTGGCCGTGTAGCGTAATGATAAGGCGGCTGTTTTGAAACAAACCGCAACGCGCGGATTTTGCCCCGCTTTGATCCGAGCCGGCAATCGGGTGGGCGGCAAAACATTGCGGCAGGCGGTCGGATAAGTGGGTGCGGAAGGTATTGAGTGCCGATTGTTTGGTGCTGCCGACATCGGAAACGCAGGCTGTGTCTTTTAAGAAGGGCTTGATGTCGCGGCATACGTCAGGCAGGACGGAGACAGGCGTGGCAATCAAAACCAAATCGGCATTGCCGATGCTTTCGGCGCAAATATTCGGATAGGCATGGTCGATGATGCCGCATTCGAGTGCGTAATTGAGGTTGTCGGCATTGGTGTCGATGCCGGTAACGGTTTGTACCAGTCCCAAGCGTTTGAGGTCGAGCATGAACGAGCCGCCGATTAAACCGACGCCGATAAGGGTAATGTGGGGGAAAAAGGCGGAAGTGTTCATGGTTTGAATCCGGTATAAGTGGAAAAGCTTATTTTAATCCGTTATGGAGGTCGTCTGAAAGTTGTCATCAAGGTTTCAGACGGCCTTTTTTATGGTCGAATTTTCATGATTTAGGCATAGAAAACTCCGTTTAGTAGGATCATGTAACCGATTATCAGATTTTCATACACTAAAATAATCATCTGAATTAGTATAACGTCTTAAAGTAAGTAATTGGTATCTTAAAGTAAATTATTACATCATATTTTATTTTAATTAATATCGAATAAAATAACTCACTCAGAAAGAAGGAATTTATGAGTTTTTCACAAACCGAATTAGTCAACGCAATGCGTTTGCTTTCTACCCGTCTGCCGCAGTTTCCGGAGCAGCAAAACCAAGTATCCCGCATGTTGCGCATCGTAACCGAACGTTTGAGCAGCCATTTGAACGAAAACCTGAAAGCGTTCGGCATCAATGAAAATCTGTGGTTTTCCCTGATGGCGGTTTACGTCAGCCCAAACAGCGAAATCCTGCCTTCACGTTTGAGCGACCTGATGGACTTGACGCGCACCAGTGCAACACGCCTGTCGGACGATATGGTTGAGCGCGGCTGGGTAGAGCGTTATATCAATCAAAAAGACCGCCGTCAGATTGTGCTAAAATTGACCCCATCGGGTGAGACCTTCATTCACGAAGTATGGCCGCAAATTGCCCGTCAGAGCGGCCAGGCGTGGGAAGATTTCACGAAAGAGGATTATGACACGCTGCAACACCTGTTGGGTAAACTGTTGAACCGTTTGGGCAATTAACAACAGACGGCCTGATGGTCTGCGGCAGGCACACATAAACGGAGTCTGTATGAAATTAGGTTTGGTCAAATCAAGCGTATGCGTTGCCGCTGTTTCACTGTTGGCGGCATGTGCGCCGTTCGGCAAACAGTCGCCTTTGGATGAGACAACAGCCTATCCGCTGCCGCAAGGCCAATCTGCCGCTACTGCCCAAGACGGCTGGTGGATGGAGCTGAAAGATAAAAAATTAAACAATTTGATTGCTTCCGCCATTCAGACGTCTACCAATCTGCGTGTCGTCAAGGCAAGGTTTGAGCAGGCTCAGGCGCAGCTGGGGGTTGTAGGAGCCGCAAATAAACCGCAAGTCGGCTTGGGTGTAACTGGTATTGGTACCTATGTTTCACCCAAACCTCAAGCCGGTATGGTTGATACCGACCATACATTGGTTTTGGCGCACGCAGCTTTACAAGGCAGCTTGGTTTTCGACTTTTGGGGTAAAAACCGAGAGCAGATTCAAGCTGTTTTAGGAAAAAGCAGGGCTGCGGTGTATGAAGCGCATCATATCCGCACCGAGTTGGCTCACGCCGTTGCCGCCCAATATTTTGCGTGGCAGATGGCGACAGAACAACTGGCTTTGCTGGATACGCGCATAGAGCTGGCGGATAAGGCATTGAAACTGATGCAACAACGCGTTAAAGCGCAGCTGGCTCCTGCCGATGCCTTGCACGCTCTGGAAATGGCGCAACAACAATTACAGCTTGAAAAATCGGCATGGACTCAGAAAAATGAGAAAATCCGCAACAGTCTGGCTGTATTGACCGGCCGAGTGCCGGGTGCATTGAATGGACAGGTTCCGGAAAAAATGGCAGCAGTGCCGTCATTGCCGGTTAACCGGATTGAAGCGGATTTGCTGGCGGCACGCCCCGATATCGCGGCGCAAAAAGCCTTGCTTGAAGAGAAATGGCATATTGTCAAATCGACTGAAGCAGAGTTTTACCCAAATATCGAGTTGAAAGTTTTGGCAGGTATGACGCACATTGATGCGTTCAATCTGATTCGCGGACGAACTTCCGGTATGTTGGGCATTGTTCCGGCTTTGAATCTGCCATTGTTTACTTCTGGTGCGCTGCAATCCAAATTGGCGGGCAAACGTGCCCAATATAACGAGCAGGTTGCAGTGTATGACCAAACCGTTTTGAACGCCATGCGTTCGGCGGCAGATGCTGTAGTGGACTATCAAAGCCTGAAAAGCCGACAAGATACTTGGAACAAGATGGTCAATATTGCCGATAAATCTGTGCAAAATGCGAAAGGACGTGTTCGTGCAGGTTTGGATAACGGCTTAACCGCTTTGCAAAAACAAGACGAAGCTGTGCGTACAAAAATGTCGGCGGTTCAATACCATGCAGAATATCTGACGGCTTGGAGTAACCTCAATGCCCAGTTGGGCGGAGGCTTTAAATTAAATAAGGAATAGACGTTTTATTAAAACGCAGGCCGTCTGAAAGTGATTTCAGACGGCCTTTTGCTTACCTTATTTACATTTGCTACCGGAAGAAATTATTGTAATGAATAGAGTGTAACTATAGAATATGACTCTTTAGCGCGTTAAACGCGGATATTGGGGACTGATGGTATAAGTCAGCTGCCCAGTAAGACAATAATATCGTTATCACATGTGCAGAATTAAAGTTGGGACTTATGGATACTCAATCAGAAAAAAATAATGTCCAAAAAGAACCGGAAGTAGCCGCTTCCGGCGCTAAAACGCATCGCAAACGCAATTTGGTTATCGTTACACTCCTATTCCTTATTGCGGCAGCCGGATTCGCTTTGGCGTATTTCCTGTTTTGGCAGCATGAAGAAGAAACGGAAGATGCTTATGTGGCCGGTCATTTGGTGATGATTACGCCGCAGGTGAACGGCACGGTACGCAAAGTCATGTATGACGATACGGATGTCGTGAAGAAAGGCGATGTGTTGGTGGCTTTGGATGACAGCGATTTTCAGCTGGCATACGATCGCGCGCAAAATGAATTGATTCAGGCCATCCGTCAAAACAAACAGCAAACTGCGGTCAATTCAAAAGCCAAAGCACAAGTGTTGTTGCGCAAAGCCGATTTGGCCCGTGCGCAAGCCGATTTGCGCCGCCGTGAATCTTTGGCGGGTACGGAAGCGGTTTCCGGTGAAGAACTCAGCCATGCCCGCGCCGCTGTGGTTCAGGCTCAGGCTGCATTGAAAGCGGTTGAGGCGGAAGAAGTTTCTGCTCAGGCATCGTTGGGCAACAATATTCCTCTGCGCCAACAACCGGCAGTTCAGACGGCCATCAGCCACATCAAAGACGCCTGGCTGAACCTGCAACGTACGCAAATCCGTTCGCCGATTAGCGGCCAAATTGCCAAACGCAATGTCCAAGTCGGCCAACGTATCGCACAAGGTACGCCGATGATGGCCGTTGTGCCCCTGTCCGAATTGTGGGTGGATGCCAACTTCAAAGAATCGCAACTGCGCAAAATGAAAATCGGCCAACCTGTTGAAATGACAGCCGATTTATACGGCAGTAAAGTAGTTTACCATGGCAAGGTAATGGGCTTGTCGGCCGGTACGGGCAGTGCGTTCTCATTACTGCCAGCGCAAAACGCAACGGGTAACTGGATTAAAGTTGTACAACGTGTGCCGGTACGCATCAGTTTGGATGCCAAAGAATTGCAACAAAATCCGCTCCGTGTCGGTTTGTCGATGACTGTTAAAGTCGATATTGCCGAGAAGGGCAGCGGTAAAGCGATGACTGCCGAAGCAGAACGAAATACTGCATTGCCGGAAACGGAAAGTGTGGATTGGAAAGCCGCCGATGCTTTAGTCGATAAAATCTTCGAGCAATACGCAAAATAATCTTTTCAGACGGCCTGAGTCTTTTATTGAAGGCTCAGGCCGTCTGAAATATTGATTCTCTTCAACCGACCGCTTTGGCGGTTGTCTTATAGTTTAAAAATATGAATTATCCGCCGTTACAAGGGTTTAGGCTGGTGTTGGCAACTTTGGCGCTCAGCTTGGCCGTATTTATGGAAGTCTTGGACAGTACCATCGCCAACGTCGCCGTGCCTGTTATTGCAGGGGATTTAGGCGCGGCTACCACGCAGGGAACTTGGGTGATTACCTCATTTGCCGTAGCCAATGCCATTTCCGTCCCTCTGACGGGTTTTTTGGCCAAGCGGTTTGGCGAGGTCAAAATCTTTATCGCCGCTGTGATCGGGTTTGTCGTAACGTCATGGCTGTGTGGCATTGCACATAATCTTCAAGCCTTGGTTTTTTTTCGTGTATTGCAAGGTTTCATTGCCGGACCATTGATTCCCTTGTCCCAAAGCCTGTTGATGGCCTCCTATCCGCCTGAAAAACGAACATTGGCACTGGCATTATGGGCAATGACCGTCGTTGTTGCCCCTGTATTGGGGCCGATTTTGGGCGGTTGGATTTCGGACAACTGGCATTGGGGATGGATTTTCTTTATCAATATCCCGATCGGAATTTTGTCTGCAACTATTTCTTGGAAGCAGCTTAGACACAGGGAAACTGAAATCGTCAGGGCGCCAATCGATTATGTCGGGCTGGTGTTGATGATTGTCGGTGTCGGTGCATTGCAAATGATGCTTGATAGAGGTAAGGAATTGGACTGGTTTGCCTCGGGAGAGATTATCGTTTTGGGCGTTACCGCTTTGGTGTTCCTGACATATTTTATTGTTTGGGAGCTGGGAGAGAAATACCCGATTGTCGATTTGTCATTGTTTAAAAATAGAAACTTTACGATAGGCGTTGTTGCTACATCGTTGGGCTTTATGGTCTATATGGGCACATTGACCCTGCTGCCTTTAGTGTTGCAATCAAATCTCGGCTATACCGCTACTTGGGCCGGTTTGGCTGCTGCACCGGTAGGTTTTCTGCCGATTATTTTATCGCCGATTATCGGTAAGTTTGGCAATCGCGTCGATATGCGTCTGTTTGTCAGTGCCAGCTTCTTGGTGTTTGCCTACACATTCCATTGGCGAACCGATTTCTATGCCGGTATGGATATGAGCAACGTCGTTTGGCCGCAGTTTTGGCAGGGTTTAGGCGTAGCCATGTTCTTCCTGCCTTTGACCAGTATTACCTTGTCGCATATGAAAGGCAATCAAATTGCCTCGGCAAGTAGCCTATCTAATTTTTTGCGTGTCTTTATGGGCGGTGTCGGAGTATCTGTTGTCAGCACCATGTGGGAACGACGCGAAGCTCTGCACCATACTCAACTGACCGAACATGTTAATTTATTGTCCCCAATCAGTAACCAATCTATTCAAAGCATGATGGCCAATGGCCTGAGCAAGGAGCAGGCTTTGGTGGCGATAGATAGCACCATTTCCCAACAAGGCTTTATTATTGGCTCAAATGAAATCTTCTTGGCAGGCAGTATCATATTCATCAGCATGATCCCCATTATTTGGCTGGCAAGACCTCCGTTTAGCGGTTCCGGCGGAGGAGGGCATTAGATAAAACTTGTGTTAACTTAGTTAGAGATAAAGTAGGTTGCTAACGTGGAAAGAGTAAGAGTGTATCTAGTCATGATTGCCTTGGACTTATCTTTAAAATAAGCCATTTATGAGACATAGACCATCAATAATTGGAGCCTTGAGAATTTTAGTGGGAAGAGGATAAGTGGCATTTGGGGTAATAACTTATTTGATACATTTTTATAAGATTACATACTCTTATCTTTAGTCATTGTTAGATATAAAGAGGCCGTCTGAAAATGATTTCAGACGGCATTTATTTTCGTAATGTGATAATTCAGGCTCTTAATGACCTTGTTTTGGAGAGTTTTGTTCTTTTGCTTTGTTCGCTTTCCGCGTTTGTATTTGGCTTTGTTTGGGGTGTTTTCTTTGCAATGTATTTGTGTGTTTTTCTTAGGGTATATGCTTGGTTCTTATCCGTGTGAGTTGTCACGGCACATGGCGGGAACCATCATCGGATCCAGTGTTCCGCCGCATTGCCAGTTGAGCAACCAAGTCGAATCGTTATTATTTCGATAAGGGGTCAGGGTCAGGACTTTGCCTTTGTTTTGCCCTTTATCGAAAGGAATACTGATTTTGCCTGTATCTGCTTCTACCGTTACGCCACCGTTTTGGATGTATGTGCCGCCGATGCGTTGAGCGGTAACGCCGATTGTGCCTTGTTTGCTGACATCCTCTGCATTGGGCAGGCGGTTATTTACCGCAGAAGCGATGCTGATTTCGGTTTTCAGGTCATCGGCAAGGTATAGTGCTTCGGAGGCTTGCGCCCTACCGATATAGTTTTGGTAAGTGGGTATGGCGACAACAACCAGAATACCGAGGATGGCGATAACTATCATCAGCTCAATCAGGGTAAAACCTTTTTGGGCTTGAAATGGGGTATTCATTTGAGCGTATCGTTTTTAAGTTTTTTTTTATTTTTATAAAGCAAATCCCATAATCACATTATGGGATTTGCTCTTTAAGCTTTTAAATTTGTTGGTAACAAATTATTAACGGCAAGAAGAAGGCAAGAATTTGCTATCAACAGTACCTTTCTTACAGGTCCAAGTGAAAGAACCTTTAGAAGAGGTAGCATTACCAGTTACATCAGGTGATAACATAACTGTTTTACCTTTAATATCATTATTGACATCAGTATTTTTCATTGTTGCAGTCAGAACACCATTTGTGCCTACAGCAACTTGAGCAACGTATTTACCTTTAATATCGGTAGGTGCTGCGATACCAGCCTCTGTATTATTTTTAGGCCATTTACCTTTATCTGCATAGTATTCAACAACAGCAGACTTTTGACCTTCCATCAAAGAGATGGCTTCAGAAACTTGAGCACGTGCAGTGTAGTCTTGGTATGCAGGCAGGGCGATAACTGCCAAGATGCCGATAATCGCGATGACGATCATCAATTCGATCAGGGTGAAACCTTTTTGGATTGCTTTCATTGTTTAAAACTCCAGTTTGAAAGTGTGAATAATTGTGTTTAAGTAAAAAGTCCGTAATGTGCTTGGCACTATGTATTATGAGTAAACCATAAGTAAGAAGGAATATACAGCTTCCGTCGGGCTTGCTGCTTTGAGGCTTGGGCCTTATCGGATGTGTTGTTACAAGCAGTCGGTGTGCCAAGTGTGGAAAACTGGTTAAAAATTTTATTTTTTATTTTTTATTCATTGTTTTTATTTGGTTTATTTTTTAATTTTTAAGTTTTATGAGGTTTTGTTTGAAAGTTTCAGGATTTTAGGGAATTTGGGTGGTTGACGTTTTTTGTCAGTTTTGTGTTTTTTGTGACAGGGAAAGGAGGCAAGTTTGGGTGTGTGACGTTTTTTGTCAGAAATTAAGCTTGTTCAATAATATGTTAATTGGTTTAGATGGGCGGTGATTTTTTGGATTAATCGGCGAGTTTAATATTTTGTGATTTTATTTTTTTGTTTTTTATAGGTTTTATTTTGTATGCGTATTTTTTTTGAATATGGATGAGGAAAAGATTTGGCAGGAAGGATTTTTAAAGAGGGTTTGGCGTAATAGGTGAATGAAAATTTGTTATTAGAATTATATTCATTTGGATTATGATTTTAGAATGTAGTTTTATGTCAGAGCAATGGTCTGTTTTGAATTTTAAAGTTTTGGATTTCTTGAGTGTTTTAAAAGAGTATATTCAGGATGTTTATATTTTTGAGTGTGATTAGGGTGAGCAAAAAATGCTCACCCTATGTTTTTAAGATGTTCAGACGGCCTTTATGGGGTCAAGACTTCGATCAATGCCTGCTTTAGGGTGTTTTGGGTTTGCGGGTCTTGTAGGGATGGGCTGTAGGTAATGAAGCTGTCCTCAATGCGCTGGTCTAAGGTGGTGATTTTGGCGTAGCGCAGGCTGATGTTGTGTGCGAAGAAGGTCTCGGCGATGTCGGCGAGGAGATGGGGGCGGTTGACGGCGGTGATGTCTATGGTGTGCCAGCCGGGATAATCTTCTTCGGGAGTGATGATTACGGTAGGTGGAATGGGGATGTGGCGGATGCGGCGGCTGATGTGCGGGCGGCCGCTTTGTTTTTGGACGGTGGTATTGCCGTGGATGAAGCTGTTGAGTTCGGCTTCGAGTGCGCTTTGGCGGTCGGGATATTCTTCGGGCGGGAGATTGTCAGGAAGTTGGAGGATAAAGGTGTCGAGGATGTAGTCGTGCTCGGTAATGAAGGCGCGGGCGGCTTGAATGTCGAAGCGGTGGCTGCTGAAGATGCGGCAGAGGCGTGCGAATAGGCGGTTGCCATTGGGCATGAACACCATGACTTGAAGGCTGTTGCTTTGGGGAAGGATGCGGCTGCGGACGGCCGGACTTTGGGTATCGTAGGCGAGGTTTGCGGTATGCCAGAGGATTTCCCGTGTCTGATGGCGGACGTAGTATGCGCTGCCGAGGATGCGGCGGAGTTTTTGTTGGTTTTTGAGGGGAACGGCCGCACGCGTGAGCTGGTCGGTCGAGGCTTGTTCGCGTCGGTTGGGGAGGCGTTCGGGATCGTGGTGTTTGCTGTTTAAAACGGCGGCGGTGCTGTGGTAGAGGGTTTGGAGCAGACTGGCGCGCCATGTGTTCCAAAGTTTGGGGTTGGTGCCGCGGATGTCGGCAATGGTAAGCAGGTAGAGTGCGTCGAGGTATTCGCGTGTGGGAATACGGCGGCAGAAGGCTTGGAGGACATGGGGATCTTGGATGTCTTCTTTTTGGGCAACGGTGGACATGAGCAGGTGGTTTTCAACCAGCCATGCGAGGAGGTGGCTTTCTTCTTCGGTGTAGTAGTGGTTGGCTGCGAATTGTTGTGCGTCTTTGATGCCTTCTTTGGCGTGATCGCCGCAACGGCCTTTGGCGATGTCGTGCAGCAGGGCGGCGGTGTAGAGGACATGTGGTCGTGGGTAGGCCTGCATGATGGCGCTGGCCTCGGGCATTTCGTGGCTGTGGGTTTCGATGGCGAGACGGCGCATATTGCGGACGACGGTCAGGATGTGGTCGTCTACGGGGTAAATATGGAAGAGGTCGTGTTGGAGCAGGCCGGTGATTTTTTCCCATGCGGGGAGATAGCGGCCAAGTACGCCGTAGAGGTTGAGAAAACGGAGGGTTTGGGTAAGGCCGGTGCCGTGTTTGAAGAATTGGATAAAGCGGCGGCGGTTTTCTGGATTTTGGGTAAAACGGGTGTTGATTTTTCGTGTGGCCGCCCACCATGCGCGCAGGGTTTGCGGCTCGATGGTGGTGATGTTTTGCTCCTGCATGGTTTGAATAATGGTGAAGATGTGTTCGGGATTTTGTTCGAACAGGGCAAGGTCGTTGGCGGCGATTTGGTGGCCGATGCGTTTGTAGTGGCTGTCGATGGGGTGGATATGTTGGGGGCGGCTGGAGGTTTGATGGTTTTTGAGAACCGGAATGAGGATGCCGTTGAGTTGTTTGATGGCTTTGGTGGCGCGGTAGAAGGTGTGCATCAGGGCTTCGCTTCGGCCGCGGATGTCGGGTTGGGTATAGCCTAAGCTTTCGGCAACTTGGGACTGGTAGTCAAAAAGCAGCCTGTCTTCGGGGCGGTCGGCGGTAAGGTGTAGATGAATGCGGATATTGGCGAGGCGGCGGTAGCCATGGGCCAGCATGCCGGCTTCGGTGCGTGTGAGGACGCCGGCGGTAACGAGGGCGGTGGGGTTGCTGTCTATGCCTTGTGCTTTGGCTATCCAAATCAGGGTGTGGATGTCGCGCAGGCCGCCGGGGCAGGTTTTGATGTTGGGTTCGAGTTGTGCGCCTGTGCCTTGGGATTTGGTATGGCGTTGCTCCATTTCGAGGAGTTTGGCTTCGATAAAGGCGGCTGTGTCGCGGCGTGTGTTGAGTTTGTTTAGAAGCTGGGCGGTAAGGTTGGCATTGCCTTGGAGGTGGCGTGCTTCAAGAAAGGCGGTTTCGCCGGTAATGTCGTGTTGGGTGCTTTGGAGGATTTCTTCTATGCTGCCGCTTTTGATGGCGGGATTGAGGCGTGCGTCCCAAAGGGTTTGGATAAATTGGGCGGTTTGTTGTTGCAGGCCGTCTGAAAATGGGGCTGAGGAAATAATCGCTAAATCCCAGTCGGAATGGGGATAGAGTTCGCAACGCCCAAAGCCGCCGATGGCAATCAGACTGATGTCGTTGCTGTCGGGGAAATGGATTTGCCAGAGGGTTTGCAGCAGGGTTTCGGCAGCGGCGATATGGTCGCGGAAGTAAGCGGTAGGGCGGTTGTTTTTACGGTAGGTAGTTTCTGCTGCGGCTTTTTGCTGCCGGTAGGTTTGGATGGCTTGTTGGGCGGCGGTCATGATGGTGTCTGGCTGTGAATTAGGCTTGGGTGTCGGCAGGCTCGGTCATTTGGCGGAGCATTTCTTGCGGTGGAAGGAGGAGTTTGTAAGGGGCGATTTTAAGCGCGGATGCGATTTTTTCGATGTTGGAAAGGGCGATGTTCCAGCGCTTGCGCTCGACGGCGGAGACGTAGGTACGGTCAAGTCCGCATTGGCGCGCTAGTTCTTCTTGCGACCAGCCGTGATTGACGCGATAGAGGCGCATGTTGTAAGCGATAACGGCGCGGAGGTCTTGCGGATCGGGCAGGCTTGGAGGGGGAGTGAGTTTATTGACCATGGTATTTTGAGTTTGTGGTTTGAACGATAAGGGGATTTTATACTATTTTTGTGAGGGGAAAAGAAAGGCCGTCTGAAAGTTTTCAGACGGCCTTAAAGAGGGTAGGTATAAAAAAAAGGGGGTGGCTTTCGGCCACACCCAAACACACACACATCAAGAGGAAAGAAAAATCATTTAATAAGAGAGCTGGCTCTTATAGAGGAAAACTGGATGATTAGGGCTTGGCCCTGAAGCATTGAAAGGCATTATAAATGAAAATAGGGTTGGGGTATTGATACAGGTCAATTCGGGCTTGATTTAGAAAATATATTTTTAGGATAGTGGAAATAAATTAAAAATAAGGTTTGATTGTGAATAAAAGTCATTAGGCCGTCTGAAAGATGGGTTTCAGACGGCCTGATTGGTTTAAAGGCTGCTACTTACTATATAAATTAAGTTTAAGCTAAACCTTTATCTTTGGCTTCTTGCAGGCGGGCTTCAAAGTTGCTGAGATTGACGCCTGCCTGTTCGGCTGCGGCAACTACTTCGGCTACGGATGCGCCGTGTTGTACTTGATGATAACCCCAAAGCAGGGAGCAGCGAGTGCCGGTACGGCAGAAGGCAAGGATAGGAGCCGGAGATTGTTGTAACAGTTTTTGGAAGGCTGCAACATCGGCTGCGTTGATTTGAGGCGCAACAACGGGCTGGTGTGAGAATTGGTTGATGCCGGCTTCTTTAAACCAGTTTTGTACTTCGGCAAAAGCCGGTTGGTTTTCTTCTTCGCCGTCCGGGCGGTTGCAGATGATGGTTTGGATGCCGAGACGTACGGCTTCTTGGACATCGGCTTCGGTCAGCTGGGGGGCGATATAGAGGGTGTCGGTCAGTTTACGGATGGGCATAGTTTTTCCTTTCTTTATATTGAGTGGATATGTAGATTTCAGACGGCCTAGGCAGTGGCAGGCCGTTTGAAGTTTTATTTAGTGATTGTACAACCAGTGTTCGAGTTTTTGGCGATCGGTAATGTGCAGCAGGGCAGTATTGGCTTCTACTGCTTGAACTGTGATGCTGGTTTCACGCAACAAGCCTTGGCGGAAGAAATGGATGGTGGTGCGCGTGCCGATAGGCAGTTTGCTCCACTGCGCTGCAAGGTCGCTGCAGGCATAGCCGCCTAAGGCGATGATTTTGTCTTGCGGGCAGAGTCCGGCATTTTCTGCGCTGCCGCCATTAAATACATGAGTCAGGACAGCATGGTCGCCGTTTTGTTTGAAACGTGCGTCCAAATCATTGGCGGGGGCAACCGATTGGGGTTTGCTGGCAAATGCTCCACCGTGCTGGCGTGGCAGGGGGATAAAGTCGAGTTTGACACCTACGCTTTGCAGACATTCTGCGAGCGGAAGGTCGTCGGTACTGTATAAGGCCGTCTGAAAGAAGGTTTCTAAATCTAAACCGGTTATTTCTTGGCAACGGGTTTGCCAGTGTTTTTCGGGTATGCCTTGATGGGTGTCGCACCAATCGCGATAGTGTTGCTGCATCACGCTGTCGAGGGTGTATTTGCCCTGGCTTTTTTCACGGATGATGAGGTCGAGGCAAAGTGCGGCCAGTGCGCCTTTTTGATAGTAGCTGACGATGGCGTTTGGGCTGTTTTCATCTTGTTTGTAGAACTTGTCCCACGCGCTGAAACTGGATTGGGCAAGTGTTTGTTTCAGACGGCCTTGTGTCTGCTGTACGCGTGTGATGCCTTGTGCAAGCAGGGTAAGGTAGGCTTCGGGGCTGATGGTTTTGCTTCGGGCTAGAAAGAGGTCGTCGTAGTAGGAAGTAATGCCTTCAAATGCCCAAAGTTGCTCGGTGTAGTTTTCTTGGTCGAGATTGTAAGGTGCGAAGACGGCCGGTTTGATGGATTTGACGTTCCATGCGTGGAAGTATTCATGGGAGAAGAGGCCGAGCAATTCGGTATAGGCTTTGTCGGCTTCGCCCATGTCGTAAGATGGCAGACTGTGGCGGTCGGCAAGAAGGGCGGTGCTGCTGATGTGTTCCAGTCCGCCGTAGAGGTTGTCGCCCAGATGTAGTAGGAAAAGGTATTCGGAAAACGGGGCAGGGGAGGGGAACATCGCCAACTCGGTTTCGCAGATTTTTTGAATATCGGCGAGGAAGCGGGCGCGGTCGAAATCGGGGTAGATACCGCTTAATGCAATACGGTGGGGAATGCCTTGTGCTGCAAAGTCGAGGAATTCGATGATGCCTGTTTCAACGGGGTGATCAATCAGCTCGGCATATGAGGCCGTCTGAAAAGTGGTTGTCGAAATTTTGGGCAGGGTTGTGGCTATCTGCCATGTGTGCGGCAGGGTGGGAAATTCGACTTGGTGCGGTTGTTCCTCTTGTCCGTGTACTTTTAAGAAGAGGCATGCGCCGTCGAAAAAGCCACGCTCGGTACTGAGGAACGAGCCGCGTACAGACAAGTCGAATGCGTAGACGGTGTAGTAAATTTCCCACGCTCCACTGAGGGCCGAGGTTTGCCAATGGTTTTTACTGGTTTGTGTCAGCGGCTGGGCTTTGCCGTTGCAGCGCGCGCTGATGTGTGTGAGGTGGCGGGCAAAGTCACGGATGAGGTAGCTGCCGGGAACCCAGTTTGGAAGGCTGATTTCTGTTTCAGAATCATTGGCTTGAGTGAATGATAAGGTGATGTGCCATTCATGAGACAGAAAGTTGGGGGTAATTTTGTAATTAATCATAGCTATCGTATAATTTGCTAAAGTTTATTAAGGATAAGTGTTTTTAAAGGTTAGGTTTAATCTATATCAATAAATTTGTACGAAAAAGGGGGCTTGAAAAAATGCTGTGTCCGATTTATTGGATATGTTTAAATAATTTCTTGATTATAAAAGAAATGAGATTATGTCTCACTAAAGGTTTTATGCAATATGGAATGTAATTTTGCTTGGCATGTCTTGGTGTCTATGTTAAATTTAGAAAAATTTGAGCCTTGGCCGTATTGCGCTTTTCATAAACGTAAGGGTTGGGGTGAGATAAAAATTTTTTATACCCATAATTTATGGAGACTTCCATGGACACACAAACTTATAACTACAAAGTGGTGCGCCAGTTCGCCATCATGACTGTAGTTTGGGGTATTGTGGGCATGTTGGTCGGTGTAATTGTAGCCGCCCAATTATTTGCTCCATCCCTTGATTTATCTGAAATTGGACCTTGGTTCCACTTTGGTCGCCTGCGTCCGCTGCATACCAATGCGGTTATTTTTGCATTCGGTGGTTGCGGTCTGATTGGTACATCATACTACGTTGTTCAACGTACATGTAATACCCGTCTGTTTGGCGGTTGGTTGCCTGCATTTACCTTCTGGGGTTGGCAGGCCGTCATCGTGGCTGCGGCTATCAGCTTGCCTATGGGTTACACCCAAGGTAAAGAATACGCTGAGTTGGAATGGCCTATCGACATTTTGATTACGCTGGTGTGGGTTGCCTACGCTATCGTATTCTTCGGTACGATTGCCAAACGTAAAATCAAACATATTTACGTTGCCAACTGGTTCTACGGCGGCTTCATCTTGGCTGTTGCGCTGTTGCACATCGTCAATAATATCAGCATCCCTGCCGGTTTGATGAAATCTTACCCGGTTTACGCTGGTGCGATTGATGCGATGGTTCAATGGTGGTACGGCCACAATGCGGTGGGCTTTTTCCTGACAGCCGGCTTCTTGGGCATGATGTACTACTTCGTACCAAAACAAGCAGGCCGTCCTATTTACTCTTACCGCTTGTCCGTTGTTCACTTCTGGGCTTTGATTTTCACTTATATGTGGGCAGGTTCTCACCACTTGCACTACACCGCATTGCCTGACTGGACTCAATCTTTGGGTATGGTATTGTCTTTGATCCTGTTCGCTCCTTCTTGGGGCGGTATGATCAACGGTATCATGACTCTGTCTGGTGCATGGGACAAACTGCGTACCGACCCTATTTTGAAATTCTTGATCGTATCTCTGTCCTTCTACGGTATGTCTACCTTCGAAGGCCCGATGATGTCTATCAAAACTGTTAATGCTCTGAGCCACTACACTGACTGGACTGTTGCACACGTTCACGCCGGTGCATTGGGTTGGGTAGGCTTTGTAACCATCGGTTCCGTTTACTACATGATCCCTCGCCTCTTCGGTAAAAACGAAATGTACAGCACCAAATTGGTTGAAGCGCATTTCTGGATTGCAACCATCGGTGTGGTTCTGTATATCGCCGCGATGTGGATTGCCGGTGTGATGCAAGGCCTGATGTGGGGTTCTTTGAACGAAGACGGCACACTGACTTATTCCTTTGTCGAATCTGTAAAACGTACCATGCCTTACTACATGATTCGTTTCACCGGCGGTCTTCTGTACCTGAGCGGTATGTGCATCATGGCATATAACGTTTACCGTACTGCTATCAGTGGTAAAGCAGTTGATGCTGAGATTCCTGCGGTTTCTCAAACTCAACACCACTAATGATAAGAAAGATAGGCTACCAAAATGAAATTACAACAATTAGCTGAAGAAAAAGTCGGTGTACTGATTGTATTCACCCTGCTTGTAGTCAGCGTCGGCCTTCTGATCGAGGCCGTTCCGCTGTTCTTCTCCAAGGCAGTTACTGAACCTGCGCCAGGCGTGAAACCATACAACGCTTTGCAAGTGGCCGGTCGTGATATTTACGTACGCGAAGGCTGCTACAACTGCCACTCTCAAATGATTCGTCCATTCCGTGCAGAAACTGAACGTTACGGCCACTACTCCGTTGCCGGTGAGTCTGTTTATGACCATCCGTTCCAATGGGGTTCTAAACGTACCGGTCCGGATTTGGCTCGTGTCGGCGGCCGTTATTCCGATGAATGGCACCGCATCCACCTGCTGAACCCGCGCGACGTTGTGCCGGAGTCCAATATGCCTGCATTCCCATGGCTCGCACGCAATAAAGTCGATGCCGAGGCAACTGTGGCGCATATGAAAGCCCTGCGTAAAGTGGGTACACCTTACAGCGATGAAGAAATTGCCAAAGCACCTGAAATGCTGGCCAACAAATCAGAGCTGGACGCTGTTATCGCCTACCTGCAAGGCTTGGGCTTGGCATTGAAAAACGTAAGGTAACATCATGGACGCTAACTGGGCTCGCTCGCTCTTTACTGTTTGGGTATTCATCAGCTTTATTTTAGTCCTCTATATTGTGTTCAATAGACGCAATAAGAAAAACTATGATGATGCAGCCAGCAGTATTTTCGATAATGACGAACAAAGGCCGTCTGAAAAGGACGATCAAGCTCAGTCAGTCCGTGATCACGGAGCAAAATAATGAACACAACATCCCAATTTACCAGTAGTTTCTGGAGTATATATATTGCCGTTATCGTCGTGCTCAGCTTCATCGGCCTGGCTTGGCTTCTGCTTTCGCAAAATGTTGTGAAACGCCCTAAAAAAGGCGAAGAAGTAAAAACCACGGGTCATGAGTGGGACGGTATTTCGGAGTACAACAACCCTCTGCCACGTTGGTGGTTTTGGCTTTATGTCTGCACATGGCTGTTTGGCGTCGGCTACCTGATTATGTATCCCGGTATCGGCGATTACAAAGGCCTGTGGGGCTGGAGCAGCCATGGCCAATATGAAGAAGAAGTTGCCAAAGCCAATCAGCAATACGGTAAAGTGTATGCTAAATTTTCCAATATGCCGATTGAAAAAGTGGCTAAAGATCCTGAAGCCCGTGCTATTGCACAAAACCTTTTCAATACCTACTGTATCCAATGTCACGGCTCAGATGCCAAAGGCTCTAAAGGCTTCCCAAATCTGACTGATGACGACTGGTTGTGGGGCGGTGATCCTGAGAAAATTCAGGAAACCATTGAAAAAGGCCGTACTGCCGCCATGCCAGCATGGGGTCCTGCTTTGGGTGAAGAAGGCGTGAAAAACCTAACACAGTATGTTATGTCCCTTTCTAAACCTAAAGACCAATATGACGAAGAACGTGCAGAACGCGGTAAAGTCCTGTTTGGCGGCCCGCCTGCCAACTGTTTCACTTGTCACGGTGACAAAGGTCAAGGTATCCAAGGCCTCGGCCCGAATCTGACCGATGATGTATGGTTGTGGGGCGGTACTCAAAAAGCGATTACCGAAACCATTACCAACGGTCATAGCAGCCAAATGCCTGCTTGGGGTCACTTCCTCGACAAAGACAAACTGCACATTATGACTGCTTATGTTTGGGGCATGTCTCATAAAGACGGTAAAAAAGCTCCTGCTAAAAAAGCCGATCCTGCTCCTGCAGCTCAACCTGCCGATGCTTCAGCTCCGGCGGCTGCTTCAGCTCCTGCTGCCGATAAAGCTGCTTCAGATGCTAAAGCTGCTCCGGCTGCTGAAGCCAAACCTGCTGAAAAAGCAGAAGCGGCTCCGGTTAAGGTAGATGGCAAAGCTGTTTTTGAAGCCAACTGTAAAACATGTCATGGCGGTATGATTCCAGGTGCTCCTGTCGTAGGTAAAAAAGACGACTGGGCTTCTCGAATTAAGCAAGGTAAAGACACTCTGCACAAACACGCGCTTGAAGGTTTTAATTCAATGCCTGCCAAAGGCGGCAACAGCAGCTTGAGTGACGATGAAGTCAAAGCGGCTGTAGACTTTATGGCAAATGAGTCCGGTGCAAAATTCTAATTTTGAGTCGGATTGAAAAAAGCGTATCTAACAAGGTACGCTTTTTTATATTTGATAAAGCCGATAAGAAAAGACATATTAAAGAGACTAAATATATAAGGCCGTCTGAAACATTCAGACGGCCTTTATTCTTGTTTCAACCAAAATTAATCAATCCAAAGTGGATGTACTGCGTTTCAGGAACCATTCGCTGAAAGGCCACTCGACGCTGTCGAGTAAGTTTTTGGTAATTAGCCCCAGTTCCGTATCGCCTTCAATTTGCAATTTACGGTTGAAAAATAAGGTATCGGGATCTTCCTCGCGCATCATCATGCGCATGAAGTCTATACCGTTGGCGGCCAGCCTCAGATCGGGGGTACCGCTGAAGTTGTCATCCAGGAATTTTTCCGTATTGGCACTAAACCGCACTTTAATGCCGGCATCCATAACTTCGATTTCGAATTTTCTTCCGGCAAAAAGTTCCATATCGGCAGGCAGTAAACCTTTTTTCAGCATGGTATTCAATACGGAGACTAAAACAAAGCGCGGAGGTTTGCCGGGAAGTTTGGTACCGATTTTCGCCATCCATTTGGGTAATATGATTTCAGGCAGCGCCATAATATGCCTCCTTCACGGTTTCAATACCGGGCTGACCGCGCCAATAACCGTCAACCAGTGTTCCGGTAGTCAGCCGTTCCAACTCGGGGCGAACATCTTCCCATGTGGCTTTTCCGTCCAATACATCACGGTGAATTTGGATAATTTCAGCCATGCCGTGCATTTGTGGTGACAGTCTGAGCATATTCACGCCGATTTTATTTAAGTCTTCATGGTGGGGCAGTAGGTTTTGGCAGCCGTAAGACATGGTTTGGATGCCGTTGATGGTGAGAAACGGCTGGCCTTCGCGCGTATTCATGGCCATACCGTGCTCGTGGTCGAGACAACGGAACTCGCAACTGTCTTTATTCAGATTGTAATGGCGGGCGGTAAAGCAACGTGATGAATAGGCGAGCGGCATTTTACCCCAAGCGAAGAGTTCGGTTTCAATGCCGTCTGAAGCCTTGATGATTTCGGCAACCTTATTGCGGCTCAGCTCAGACGGTGCAATCCAGCGGAATGCCCCTAATTTTCGGAATACGTCCAAAGTGGTTTCGTTGTAGATATTCAGGCTTGCACCGGCAACAAACGGGATGCCGTGTTCGCGTGCCAATTTAACCGCCCCCATGTCGTTGGCTTCAACTTTGAACTTTCCCTGCTCCGTGATTTTGCGTAGGCGTTTCAGATCAGATTCACTTTCGAGCAGGACTTGTGAGGAAAGAATAATCTCCTTACCGCTTTCTGCCAGGTCTTCAGCCAGTCCGAACCAGTCAGCAAAGCGCATTTTCTGACGGCGTGAGCAGACTACCTCGCCCAAATAGACCGTGTCCAACGGCGTATCCAGCATGGAAACGTAAAATTCCAGCAGGGCTTCTTTTTGCCAGAAAAATAAAATAGGGCCCAGCGACAATTTCAATGAATTCATTTTTTCCCCCTTATTTCCATGGGCGGTTGTATGCGCCCAAAGTTGTCTGATGACCTTCCGAAACTTTGCTCAAGGCATTGTTCCAGGACGGATTGACTTTGAAATGCGACGGATCGGCTGCGGCTGCATCCAGTGCTTGGCGCAGGGATTTGGTTACTTGTGCCGTATACATCGGACTACGTTGGCGTCCCTCGATTTTGATGGCGGACACACCGATTTTGATGAGTTCGGGCAACATTTCCAAAACATTCAGGCTGGTCGGTTCTTCCAAAGCATAGTAGGTTTCATCATTGACTTCAAAGCGGCCTTTGCACAAGGTTGGATAACCTGCGGGTTCATTGGGTTTGTATTGGTCTATCAATACCTGGTTTAGACGTACGTTCATGCGGTCGGGCAGCTGTTCCCAGCGGACGGATTTTGCCGGAGAGCAGACCCCTTGCATATTGGGTGATTCGCCTGTTGCATAGCTCGACAAGATGCAACGGCCTTCCACCATCACACACAAACTGCCGAAGCCAAAGACTTCAATTTCCACATCAGTATTGTCAATCACATGTTTGACCTGATCGATGGTCAGCACGCGCGGCAAAACGGCACGACGGATGCCGAACAGCTCTTTCATCATATTGATGGCTTCGTAATTGGTGGCCGAACCTTGTACTGACATATGCAGGCGTAAATTCGGATGTTTGTCTGCCGCATACGCCATGATGGCAGGGTCGGCAACAATAATCGCATCGGCACCCAAATTCGCCGCCGTATCCACAGCGGCATGCCAACGCTCCACTTGGCCGGCTTGTGCGAATGTATTGATGGCCATCAGTACATTGCGTCCGCGCGCATGGGCGTAAGTTACGCCTTCCCGCGCAGATTTCATATCGAAATTCAGTCCCGGAAAGTTTCGTGCATTGGTCGCATCTTTCAAACCCATGTAAACCGTGTCCGCACCGTTGTCCACAGCGGTTTTCAGTGCAGGCAGGTTGCCGGCGGGGCAGACCAATTCTGGAATTTTCTGCATTTTGTGTTCCTCGTCTTGATGATAACCTCTATCGGGTTAATCAATATTTTGTAGAATTCCGAATATTTTATGGATTAATGACACAAGATATGCTGACTTAAATCAAATCGAAAAATTCATGTTGACGTGGACATATTGTTTACAAAATCTTAACAGACGTTGTTTTTTATATATTTCATGTGCTTAAAAATTTTGATGACGGATTTTGTTTCAAAATCGGCTTATGTTTTTAACTATCGCATTTATTAATTTTTACAATAATGGCGATAGAAAAATGAAAAAAGGCCGTCTGAAAATCTGTTTTCAGACGGCCTTTTGCTTTAAAGGGATATATTTAAGAGAGGCCCAAACGTTTATCGGGTCGGGTAAATACAAAAATAAACAGAGAAGTTAACGCGCCCAAAGTATCGGCAAGCATGTCTTTTTGCGCGTCCCAAATATCACCTTGAGAACCTAAGAATTCCAGTCCGGCCTCTCCGCCGTCGATGACGGCATATTGCCATTCGATGATTTCATAGGCGGCAGCCACGCTCATGATGAAGAACAGGGAGAAAAATAAGGCCAGCGGCAGATTGCACAGCTTGCGGCGCAGCAGCCATTCGGCCATCGGGTAGGCATAAAAGCCGATGATGTAATGGGCAATACGGTCGTAATGATTGCGGTTTTCGCCCAAAATTGGTTCAAAAAAGCGGTTGATGGATTCAAACGGTACATCTGCAAAAGTATAGTATGCACCGATGGAATGCATAATCAGCCAAAAACTCATGAATAAGTAGGCCAAGTTGCTGAAGCGGAAAATGCGGTAGGTGGCAACCAGAAGGAAGAATACGGATGCTACGGGGATGATTTCGGCGTACCAGACCGCGCGGTCATGGGGATTGATGCCTGACCAAACAATGAGGGCAAAGATAATTGTGGCAAGGAAAATGGGAAAGATTGGAGAGGGTTTATTCATGTTGTGTGTATGTAATAACAATGTCGCGTATTGTATAACGAATTGGCAGGGCTGGCAGTTTCATGCATTAAAGGCCGTCTGAAAACAGCTTTCAGACGGCCTGAAGTTTAGCCGTTCCAGAAATAACGGGTGATGTGGAAAAACACGGGTGCGGCAAAACAAATCGAATCCACACGGTCAAGCATGCCGCCGTGGCCGCGTATCATATTGCCCCAGTCTTTGACACCGTAATCGCGTTTGATGGCAGACATAACCAGGCCGCCAAAGAAGCCCATCAGGCAGACGATAAAGCCGATAACGGCTGCTTGGCCGTGCGAGAACGGCGTAATCGGCGCTATCAGAGCGGCAATGGCTGTGGCCGACAAAATACCGCCGACAGTGCCGGAAATGGTTTTGGACGGGGAAAGCGAAGGCATGATTTTTGCACCGCCAATCAGTTTGCCCCAAACGTATTGCAACACATCCGATACTTGCACCACGCCAATCAGGAAGATCAGCAACAGGATATTATTGCCGTTATCGAAGCCGTCCAAGTCCAGAAACATCAGCGCCGGAACATGGGACAGACAGAAAATGCAAATCATCGCCATCCATTGTGTTTTGGCGGCACGTTCCAAAAAATGCGCGGTTTGGCCGCTGAGGCTGGCAATAATCGGCAGTATCAAAAAGCCGTAAACCGGAATAAAAATGCTGAACATGCCGTACCAGCCGTCATAGACGAAATAGTATTGCACCGGTAGCAGCAGGTAAAAGCAGACTACCATGCTGTAATAGTCGCTGCGGCGGCGATAGACGAGGGTCATAAATTCGCGCAGTGCGGCAAATGAAATCAGGAAAAACAGTACAACCGTCCCGATTTTGCCGAACCAAAACGCGCCCAGCAACACCAGCGTCATCAGCCACCACGCGTAAATGCGGGCGTTGAGGTTGGCGATGGTGGCATTATCTGCGCCGTTTTTACGCTTGAGCCATTGTCCGATGATGCTGGCAAAACACAATACGGCAAATACGCCGACAAAAATATAGCTGGCTTGCGGAGTCAGATGAGCGGCGGCTTGTTCGACAATGATTTGTTGGGAAGTCGTAGAAAGGCTCATGCTTGTCCTCCTTTGTTTTGATGAACTTCAGATTCATTTTGGTGAAGTTCGCTGCGGTCGTTTTCAGACGGCCTGAGTGCCAGCAACGCCTCACGGCTGCGTGTCAAAAAGCTGTCTTTGTCTTCGTTTTCCTGCAAAGTAAGCGGCTGTCCGATATGGACTTCACACAAAAGCGGTATAGGCAGGATTTTGCCTTTGGGCAGTACGCGGCTGATGTTGTCTATCCAAATCGGCACAAATTCGGTATTGGGTTTGCTTTTTGCCAAATGATAAATGCCGGACTTGAACGGCAGCAGGATGGTGTTGTCGTCAGTGTTACGCGTACCTTCAGGGAAAATAATCAAGGAGTCGCCTGCGTTCAGCGCGTCTTTCATCTGTTCGGTAATCGCTTGCGGATTATCGCTATGACGCGGAATCAGCAAGGCGTTGAAAACGTTTTGAATGATGAAGCGTTTGAGTTTGCTTGTCAGCCAGTAATCCGAACCGGCGACTGGGCGCGTGGACAAGCGCCAGCGGTGGGGCAGGGAAATCCACACCAGCACAAAATCGCCATGGCTGCCGTGATTGGCATAATAGACCTTTTGGTGCTGATTGAATGTCAGCTCGCTCGGGCTTTTGGGGCGCACGCCCGTAAGAAAAGAGACCGACAGGCACAAGGCTTGGTCGGTCAGCCAGGCAAGTTGTTTTTTGAGGAAGTTTTTCATTGTTTCTGCCTTTGGGAGTGAGATACCGCTAAGGATTCGGTTTGGGTAAATCAGCAAAAATAATCAAATGCTTTGGATAAGCAAAATTAAAAATTGTGCGGCGGTCAGGTATAAGCTTTTGCGCCATAAGGAAAGTGCGCCGTTTATCCGTTGGGTTAACGTACGGCTACCTGAAATTTGACGCAAACCGTTTTGTTGTAAGGATTGGTCAAAGTCTTCAGGAGAGTAGCGGTTGTCGGCAAAGTCTTGGAACACGCGGTGGTCGAAGTGAATGCGGATATGGCAGTACAGCAAAACCGCTGCCAAGACAAGTTGCACCGCAAACCATGCACCACCATATTTTACCGACAAGGCGAGCAGTAAGGCGTTGCAGGTGGCAACATAATGTGCGGTAGAGAGCAGGTGGGCAATAATACGGCTATCGGTTGCGTTGTCCATCATTATCCTTGTTTTAAACGGTTGGCCGCAGCTTCGACTGCTTGGGCAGTGGCCGGCGATAATACCATTTGCGGCTGAGCCTGTTTGAGTTCGGCCTTCGCTTGTGCCAAGTCTTTGCAGCCACCATAGACCAGCAGCCACGTCAGCACCACTGCGGCACTTCTTCCATAACCCAAAGCGCAGCATATCAGCACTTTGCCGTGTTTTTGGCGCAAGGTTTCCAATATCAAGGCCGTCTGAACCAAATCGTTTTCAGACGGCGTTACCATATCCAGTAAAGGTAGGGAGCGATATTCTCCTTGATAGCTACGGCAGGGATATTCGGCGTATACATCCAATACGGCAGGCAGATGGTTTGAAATTCCCAAAACGCTGCCAATCCATACATCATGGCGGACTTGTGCCGTTTTCGCTTTACCGCGTAACCAATACGCCATGTTTAGCCGTACGCCCACCAGATAAGGCAATAGTAAAACCGTCGCTGCCGCCGATAATTTACCGTTAGCCTGTTTTTGGAATATGTTTGCATTCCCAGTCAAATAGGCAAAGGCCACCATCAGCAAAGACACGCTAATCCATATAAACCACAGCCACACACCACCCAGCAGCGCAGGCAAAGCCATTAAACACGCGCCAAGAAAATACAGCAACGCAATCTTTCTTGAGCGTACATTACTCAAACCCAGTTTTAACGGCGAAGTCATCTGACGTGGAAAAGCCCACAACACCAGCCAGCCGAGCAATGCGCCGGTCGACACGTCAATAAAATGATGTTGATAAGTCGTCAGTACCGACAAGGCAATCAGGCTTTGCCATAAGAAAAGCGGCAGGCGGATTTTGGGAAAGCGCGTCCAATAAAATGCACCCACGATAATCGCCAACGCGATATGCAAAGATGGTGCTTGGTTGTACGGCAAATCAAATGCAGCCAATGAATCAAACAGCCAGCCTGACAGCCCATCGGCAGGCGGTTTAGGCCACCCGAAACGTAGCGGAAACAGCACAAAGCAAGCAGTCGCAATCAGTTGGGCGACGACAAGGTGCGCTACATATCGGTTTTGTTCATGTGTATCACGGCAAAGAAAAAATGCCGCGGCATACATCAGGTTCAGCGACCAATAAGGCACAATCGTCCATGCCCAAAACGGAATATTGCTCTCCCATGCAAAAGCGATTTCAGGCACATAGTCCAACGATGCCGCGTAATGGTTGGAGAGGCCGTAGCTGGTGTAAAACAGGATACCGACTAAAATCAGCTTGAGCAGGGAAGTTTTGAGGGTGGGTTTCATGGACTTATTTTGGACATCTCAATTCATCGCCGTATTGATCAGAGCGAAGGCAGGATAAAGCGTTTTCTTTTGGATGGTAGCGGAATTCCTGCCACGGACCATCTGTTGAAACGGCTCGCCAGTGATGCTGTGAAGATTGGTATTGTTTCAACGTGCCGTGTGCTCCTTTGATACAAAAATTCTGTACCTTGCCTGCTGCCAATATTCCGCGTTGTCTATTGATCGGTGTTGTAAATAAGGCAATAAGCTTAGGCACATCAGCATTTGGGGAAAATTTCATTTTGACGTAGCCGTATCCTTCATTGGATTCGATGGTCAAAGCAGATAAGGGTTGTCCGAAAGCAACAGAATTTTTCAATTCGATAGTTAATACTTCACTTCCTGATGCCGTCTGCTTGTTATGGCTACGGAGAACGGATGTACGGTATTTCGTAGGTAGTCTGTCTATTTCAGACTTTTCATAAGGCAGGGCTTCTAAATCAAAAGCACAATCTCGTTTCATAGATTGCAATAACGGTGTCCAGTCAACCGTAGCAGCATGGCAGATAGCTGAAAATGTGGAAACAAGCAGTAATGTAAGTAACTTTAGCATTATGGGATTTCAACTTATTGAAATTTGAGCAAGCGCTCCCGAAAATTTCTTTGTATATTGGTATATCGTAGATTTTTTCGGAATAGGTAAGATATATGTTCTACTTTAAAAGTGATGCAATGATGGCTCTGGATAGTCTATTCCAAAAATCACTTTTTTTATTTTGTGGAGTAATACCAAATAAAATTCATATTTGGCAGTTATTTCAATAGAAATAGCTACACTACTTCTGAAGTCATAGGTATTGACAAAGAATAACCACTTCATCATGAAAAACGACGAATCTGTTTACACCAATCTTTCATTCAAAGCGAACGATTTAAGCATCATTGAGGCCGTCTGAAAACCGGAACAAGGTTCAGACGGCCTTCTTTTTGCTATTATCTTTATTATTTCTTCACTGCCAAGCTCACGGTGAAAATACCGTCTTCGTCTATCCATTGATGGATTTTTTCAAAACCGGCTTTTTCAACCAGCTGATCCATTTCCTGCTGACTGCGACGGCGCATTACCCAGTTTGGGCTGCCTGCTTTGTGGCTGGTCAGGGCGCGGGCAATCATTTCCAGTTGCGGATGCCAGGGCTGGCCGGTGTAGATCAGGTAGCCGCCGGTTTCAATGGCTTCGCCGAAGCCGTAGAGCGAGTTCAAAATCAAATCATTGTCGGCAAACAATTCGTGCAGGCCGGAGACGATGCCCAGGGTAGGACGCGGCTGTAAATCGTGATAATTGGCGCGGTCGTAGGCATTGACCTCATTGAAGGTTACCGTGTTTTGTAAGCCGCGCTCGGCAATCAGTTTGCGTCCGGCTTCAACATTAATCGGACTGTAATCGCGCAAGCGTACGGAATCAGGCAATGTGTCGGCAGTCAGTGCGTCCAATACATAGCGGCCATGACCGGATGCAATATCCAAAACGTGTACAGGTTTGCCTGCTTCACGCAGTTTGGTTGAGGCCGTCTGAATGGCTTTGCCGATATTGACTTTGCGTTGGCGAATGCCGCACCAGCCGATGGCGTTGAGATAGTATTTGTCCACCCATACACCGAAAGCATTGCTGCCTTGCGGTTGATTGCGGTAGACGTAATCCAGCGTGCTACCCGAATCAAAACCTGTTTCTTGACCGATTCTTAAACCTTCACTCCAGCGTGAACCCAGTTTGAGTGAGGCGCGATATGTTGCCCAAAATGCGCCGCGAGGCGTACAAACAGGCAAAGGTGTAGCCAGTTCGTCAGCTTCGCGACGGCTGTCTCCAAATAAGTGCGCTTGAGTCAGATCGACTTGTTGCAAAGGCTGATTGAAACGCTCGCGGATAAAACGGCGCATTTCGATAAACGCGATTTCACGGTTTTGCTCGCCTAAGGTGTCGTGGTAGAAACCGGGCAGGATATGGCGCTCTTTAATATGGCTGCCCAAACGGTTGTAAAAATCGTGTTGCGGTTTGTGATGAACGACCCAATCGCTGCCTGAAATCAACAGTTGTACAGGCGTAGTAATCGCTTGTGCATCGGCAACTACGCGCTCCGCCGCCTCATATAAACCAAGCAGGATACGCACAGAAATAGCACGGGCAATCAGCGGATCATTGTCGTAGCTTTTTTGACGTTCGACATTGTGGGTCAGATAGTGGGCTTTGACATAGCTGTTGACAAAGAAATTGCCACGCCATTTTTGCATCATTTTCAAACCGGTACGGGCAAACGGAACATAGAGCTTGACTTTGAACGCAGGCGAAGCCAATACGGCGCAACGGATTTTCGGCGCGTAATCGTGCAACCAAGTAGAAACCAATACCGCTCCGACACTTTGCGCAATCACGCAAATGTTTTCAGGTTTGATGCCGTATTCTCTTTGGATGTGTCGGATAAAATCATCTACGTCTGAAACCGAAGTGCCGATACTCGGACTATCGCCTCGTTCACCAGGGCTGTAACCATGACCGCGCGCGTCCCAAGCAAAATAGGCAAAATCGTTGAAACCCAGCTCATCTGCCACGAACATCATCCGTCCGGAGTGTTCATGTCCGCGATGGAACAGCACAATGGCTTTGTCGGAAGAACCATCGGCAGCAGGGCGATAGCGGTAGAAAAGCGAAGTACCGTCTTGTGTGGAAAAGTATTTTTGCTGTTCGGACATGAGAAACTCCTAATAGTCATATTTTTTGAACAGTATCATGACATATCGAATAAATGCAATGATTATCCGATAGACGGACGAATGAAATTATGGGGAGATATGTTAAGTGCCGATTATGGTTGATACGATGAGTTAGTCAGTGGTTCATTTAAGATTTTTAGCATTCTTTTCTCATGATCTTTTATCTCGCTTTCTGTCCAGTTTGTGTAACTCATCATAATAGCTTGTTTTAAGCTATCATAAGTATCCTTTTCTTTGTAATACTGCCGTTTCCAATCTGGAAGTTTATTACTGAAACTGGAATTTTTACTTTGAGATAACAAATATAGATTGCCAAAATTATCTAAGACATTTGTATCTAATTTATCTAGGCCAAAATCTTGAGAGGGATTTTGTGGGTAATGGTGCTCAACCGAGCTTCTAAAACTAAATCTAAAATTTTTCCAGATAGATTGTTTAGATTGGTCAATAGCTGAAAAGACCTCTACCTTGTCTTGATATTTCCATAATTGATAATCCAATCGATTAAATACAAAATTTGGGACGTTTACTCCATCATTCCAAGTCTTATGTACTGAAGGGGTGGTGTAATTATCATTTAAGATAATTTTCATAAAATCCCTATTTTCATTGCAGTTGTTTTCAAAATAAAATTTATCACAAAGATTTTCAAGAAACTGAATATATGTTTCTTGAGTAATACTTTTCTTATTCTCGAATAACCAACGCAATGTAGCATATAGCCAGTTTTTATAGATTCGGGATGGATTAGAAACATGAAACATAGAAAGCAACATTATTGCATTCTTAGTTTTATCATCAGTTTCTTCAGTATCAGTGGAATTGCCATTGTCGATACCAAAAACATTTTTATAGTAATAATTCTTTGATTCTCCTTTTTTAATTTCCCATAAAGACCAATGCTCATTTTCTGAACGTAGTGAATTTGATTTAATAATATATTTATCAAATAAATGCCGACAAGATAGCAATATATCTATGAAATTTACAATCTTTTCTTTGTTCCAGTCTTCATTGTCAAAAGCACGCCAAAGTTCTTTTTCATCCAGAGGAATCTCTTTAAAGGTAATTTCGTTAATGCCAGTAGGAAATTTTTCTAGATAAATTTTCAAAATATGCATCAAAAAGTTAGGAAAATCAATAACGGAATTAAAACGCCCATCTGTAAGCCCGTTTGGTTTTTCTTGGGAGGAGTGGATATCCCCATTATCGGCGGTTATCAATTGAAGAATTGATTGTTCTTCATTTGCGGAGCCGTTATCTGAATGTCGAGTTTTTTCTGTATCAGCAATATTCTCAATAATTTCATTAAATTTTTTTGGAATAGTATTTTCCCAATTCTTGCCAAAAATATTTTCTCTAAGTGTGGTTTCAATTCCCATTACAACATATCGGCTCATGTCAGAACACGCATCCCAAATTTTGGCGAAAATAGAGCGTTCACTATCTGTGTCTAAAACCTCCATTAAAGCAGCCTTGATAATCTCATGTTTTTCTAATTGCTCTCCCCGCGTATTCATAATTTCAAAGTAATGATTGAGGTCGGTGTCTTCGGGTACTTCGGTTCTAATAATTTTAACGTTTTCTTGTAAGAACTCTGCCAAACTCATTCTCTCTTCTTTTGTCCTATCTGTTTCCCAATATTTTTTTATTGATTTTAAAGCATTTTTAAAAACATCAGGTATAGAGTCGGAGTCAAGATCTCCTAAGGCATCGTCGGAGTCATTTCTATGCTCAAAGGATACATTTCTAACAAAGGTATCTGATTTTAAGTAGTGCATGATTTTTAAGTAGTGCATGATTAAAGTCAGTGTGGTCAATCGTTGTTGTCCGTCTATGACTTCTAAACCTCCATTTCCTCTTTTATAAATGACTAAGCTGCCAATATAATAATTATTCTTATTTTTTGCATTCCATAGGTCTTGAATAAGAAGGCTGATTTCATCATCTCCCCATGCGTAATTACGTTGATAAATAGGAATAATATATCTGTCTTTATTATTCAATAATTCATTTATGGTTAATGTTTTTACGTAATCATTATTTGTTTTCATCTTTAATTTCCAAAATCTCTTTTATTTTAGGGTCTACATGTTTTGAAAAATTGACTTTTCCGGTTTGTTGAATAAAACGCATGACTTGTTCGGGAGTAATGGATCTTTCAATATAAGAAATTAATCCAGCTTTATCATGAACTTTATCATGAACTTTATCATGAACTTTATTTTCAATGGTCTTAAAAGTAATACGCTGAGATTCTACCCGAGTACGGTAAGCCCATAGAAAAGCTTTTGTTATAAATTCTTCAAAATGGCTTTCTCCAAATTTGTCAAAGTAGAACAATACGGTACATTCAAATAAATTTCTAATGTATTTATCACCAGTTCGATAGCTGTATTTATGATTGTTTAAAAAAGCCATTACTCCTTTTTCTAAATCAATTCCATTAATAGAATGAATTTTATCTAACAATCCATCCTTTTCTTTGAATAGTTTTTCATAGATGGCTGTATAATGTTCAATGTAATCAAAGAAATATTTTCCATTGATTAACACTTGTGTGGCCTGAAATGCTGATATTGATCCATATAAAAATGGATTTTCATGTAATAATTTTTGTATGGTATGAGTAGCTAATATTCCGTGTAAGTAAGGATAATCAACTTTTTCATGAACGCCTTTAAATGTATCTAATTCATCTGATGTAAATATTTCTGCATTCTCTTTGTAATGCCAGCGGCGAAGTCTAAATAAGATATAATTGATAATTTTATCTAAATTATTTATATCATTAGACATTGCAGATTTTTCCCAACGTTCGACACATTGGTGAATAATCCGCTCGTCTTTATCTCTCATGTCTCTTAAATGATAGGCTTTTAAGAGGTCATAAGATTCTAAAGGTTTGCCTCTGGCATTTTGTGAATCAAAAAATTGAAAAGCCTCATCTAAGTCATTTAATTCAATACAAACCATTTCACACCTGTTAAGGAGGTAATCCTTAAATTCATTTGTGAAATTATAGTTGTTAAGAAAATTATAGTTCGTTGTAATATTATTTTTGCTGATGCTATGATTCGGTTTTTCCTTTAAAAGAGACACATCCTTCCCCAGTTTATGAAGCAATAACGAGAGTGTAATAAGCCGCTGTTGGCCATCTACTATTTCAGAACAGTCTTTATTTTTATTTAAAACAATTGTTCCGATGCGGTATATTTTTTTCCCCTCCCTAAAATTTTGGAGCAGGTCATCGATTAATTGTTGTACATTTTTGATTGTCCATTTGTATGGTCTTTGATAATTAGGGATACTCAAATTTAATTTAAATATGTCATCAATCTTGAGTATTTCTGCTTTTTCTATGCTCATATAGATACCCCTTAGTATGAAAAATAGGTAAACATTATAGACTACAATCGGCAAATTACTACCGACATATCATCATAAACTCTTTGTTTCGCAATTAATTTACGAAATACAGTCAGACGGGACTTATCGTTATCATATTGTTGCCAAATTTTTTCTCTTATTTCTTCTGAAAGAGCGTCGCTTAGGCCGTCTGAACAAAGCAGCAGGCTTTCTCCTGCTTTAAGCGTAAGTTCGATATGACACATTTTGTCTTGGAATTCGGAATAATCTGCTGCTAGATAAGAAGAAACGCCGCCATATATGGTGGCGAACTCTTCTTCTTTTTTATCCGACAAATCATCCAGCAATTCGGAGAGTATCGAGTGATCTTGGGTCAGTTGCTTCCATTTTCTTTGTGTATCAATCAAATAGGCGCGACTGTCGCCTACGCTGATGATTTTGGTTTTGCCGGTGGTTTGGTCGATTTCGGCGGCAACAAAAGTGGTTGAGGAACCAAAATAATCCTCTGCCAACTCTTTAGATAAAGCGGCTTGTACATGATTGATGGTTTGACGGCTGAGTTGTGCTGTATGGCTTAATAGGTGCATGGCTGCTTTGCTGGCTTTTTCGGGACGGTTGCTATTGGAAATGCCGTCGGCTATCCCGATGATAAAGCGTGGACGGGTTTCAAGGCGTGTTTCAGCGGTCTTGAGTTTATATTGAAACACTTGTTCGCCGTTAAAAAGGGCATCTTGGTTGTGTTGTTTGTTGCTGCCGATTTGTTGGCAAAAGGTGATTTCGCAAAATTTGTTCATGATTTGTCTGTTTGTTGGGTGAATATTCATTGCAGGCTCTTCATTTTTTCTAACCCTCCGGATTTACACTTGGGCAATACGTTTGAAATTTGATGATTAAGGATCAAGGCCGTCTGAACAGTTTTCAGACGGCCTTTACTGCGTTTAACCAAGCACTAATTAACTGCTAATTTTGTCATGTTTTAATACATCCATCGAAACCCGAATACGCATTTTAAAAGGAAATCAAACATGAAAAAATTCTTATTGACCGCCATCGTTGCTTTGTCTGCCGCTACTGCCGGTGCCAGCGATTACATCGAACACAAAATTTACAGCGACAAAAACTTCGAGCAAAACCGTGCTAAAGCCGTAAGAATGTTGGAACAACGCGGCTATCAAGTTCAAGATGTTGATGCCGATAGCCGTCGAGGTCAGCCTGTGTTGGAGGTTGAGGCGTTTAAAGATGGCCGTGAGTACGACATTGTTTTGTCTTACCCTGATTTGAAAATTATCAAAGAGCGCATCGATTATTAATATTTCGATATAAAGTGGATTGTCGCAAGGCTTTTGGTCCTGCGGCAGTTTGCTATTTAGGAATTTAAAGAATGTAAAACAGTCTGTTATTCTATCTATATGATTTATAAAACCACATTGGTGGACGTACTTATCTATTGCAGATAGACGACTTTTTTTGACAAGAACCCAATGTAAGGAAATTTATTGTATATGATGTACTTCATGGCATAGAGAAATACATGGATAGCTTTACAGACAAAGAACTATCCTTAATGGAATCTTTAGCCAGCGGTATCAACGAAGCAAGAAACATCGAAGACTAATTAAAAGAATCCATACATAACGGAAAGAGCCGATAAAATGAGATTGTATTAATCTCATTTTATCGGCTCTGCGTCTTTGCGTCTGGCTCTGTAATCACAGTTACTTTGAACTGCTTTATTTCAATTAAATTTTCTTGTCTGCATTTCGGACAATAGAGGGGGAATTTTTTTAATTCAGTATCTTCCCTTATCTTTAATCGTGTTTTATTTCCACATACAGGACACAATATCCACTTGTAGTTTATAATAACTATCTCCTCCTTTACACTTTAATTCAAATCTTTATTAAAAAATATTTCATCTTATTTAACAAGAAACCATATTTATATAACAACATAAAATACACTAAGTTATTTTATTGAACATATATCGTACTTTATCTATCCGACTATTTGGACGACGGGGCTGGCAAACAGGTTCACCGGTAGTAACATGGTACCCTTTTAACTCTGTTAAACAAACACTACGTCCATTTGTAAAGAAAGTTAAATCACTACGATATTCTTGAATACACCGAGCAGGGATTTCTCCACTAAGAATGACCTCATTATTTTTCAATTGAGTGTCTACGATGTTCGCACAATATTTAGGAGCATCGTTGTATGCTCGTGAAAGATATTCCTGTGGCGCATAAATTTTAAAACTAAGATATGGCTCTAACAATTCTGTTCCAGCTTTTTTTAAGACTTGTTCCAATACAATAGGAGCAAGCATCCGAAAATCTGCTGGGGTACTAACAGGGCTATAGTATAAGCCATACTTAAAACAGATTTTACAGTCCGTCACATTCCAACCATATAATCCTTGTTCGCAACCATAGCGTATCCCTTCCATAACTGCATTTTGAAATGATTGATTTAAGTATCCAAGAGAAACCGAGCTCTCATACTGCATTCCACTTCCCAACGGAAGCGGTGATACAGATAAACCAATGGAAGCCCAGAAAGGATTTGGCGGCACTTCGATGTGAATGGTATACTCTGCTTTTTTTAACGGTCTTTCCATATAAATGACTGTAGGCTCTTTTATTTCTATCTCCACATGATACTTTTCTTGCAGCAGAGCACAAGTCACTTCCATTTGTACTTTCCCTAAGAAAGAAAGTATGATTTCATGTGTCGCAGAATCCACATAATATCGCAGAAGCGGGTCACTGTCGGAGATTTCTAAAAGTGCATCAAGTAACATTTCCCTTTGTTGAGGTTTGCTCGGTTCAACAGTCGTTTGCAGCAGAGGGAGGGGATTTTCAATTCTCTCTCTCTGTGGCAATAGCTTTGTATCTCCAAGAACACTATTTAACTTCAAAAACTCATTCTGCAAAATAACAATTTCCCCGGAATAAGCCTTATCGATTTTACATAATTCACCATTTATTGAAGTATACATTTCTGTAATTTTTATTTTTTCCTTTTCCGATATTCTAACCGAATCTCGCAAATGCAGTACGCCACTATAAAGACGTATATATGCAAGACGCTGTCTTTTTTCCGAATACTCAATTTTGAAAACTTTTCCGCAAAGTTCAGACTGACCTCGATGTGTTGATGAATAAAATTTATTCGTAATCACTTCTATAAGGTTATCAATCCCTATATTGTTTTTTGCACTTCCGTGATAAACAGGGAACAGAGAACAATTCTGAAATCTTATGCTTTCCTCTTGTTCGAGTTCCAATGCTTCTAATGATTTACCGGACATATATTTCTCTAAAAGGTCATCGTTTCCCTCTATTACCGTATCCCATTGTTCAGATTCGGTAAAGTTCGTCACACACATATTAGGATACAGTTCTACCTTCTGTTTGATTACAATTTCGGCAGAAAGTTTCTCTTTAATATCCTGATAAACCGTTGATAAATCAATTCCATTTTGGTCAATCTTATTGATAAAAAAGATTGTGGGAATCCCCATTTTCCTAAGTGCATGAAATAATATACGAGTTTGTGCTTGTACGCCATCTTTTGCAGAAATCAGTAGAATTGCCCCATCTAAAACTGATAATGAACGATATACTTCTGCTAAGAAATCCATATGTCCTGGCGTGTCTATGATGTTCACCTTCGTATTTTCCCACTGAAAAGAGGTTATTCCTGTCTGAATTGTAATTCCTCTCTGACGTTCTAAAAGCGTATTATCCGTCCTCGTTGTACCTTTGTCCACGCTTCCTAATTCTGTAATCGCTCCACTGTTATATAATAAGCTTTCTGTTAAGGTAGTTTTTCCTGCATCAACATGAGCTAAAACTCCAATATTAATAATTTTCATGTGATTTTCCTCCATTCAAAAACCCAAAAGGGCATAAAAATCCCAGTGATAAATACTTTTATCACTGGGATTTTTATGCATAACCATAGGTATACAAAGCATACAGATATTCTCTGGATACTTTAGAATCACATGATAAAGGTATTCTTAAACTGGGTACAAAAAACTAAGCCCTCCTAAAAAAGGACATCCAATTATTTGTTCCCACTATCAAATTGACAGTTTATTTAAGAATACCTTGCCGCATATTTATTAACTCCTTTTAAATAGATACTTAAATAATAGCACGTAAGAGCATATTTGTAAAGGAATCTCCAATTTTTTATCAAAGAGAGTACGTGATTACAAAATAGCTGTAATAATGTACCAATATTTGTTATTCTATAATCTTCCAATTACTCCCGTTCTTTTCAAGTACCAAATCAAATTGAGATACCTGCGTTGCTTTGGCATGTAAATTACCTAAAATAAATGAACTAAATATGCTTTTTATTTTCCATTTAATTCAAAGTGTTTGATGTTGGGAATCATGATATGAGTTTGAATGATTGGAAGGAAGATGGTCAGTCGAGGCTGGTGGGCGACCAAGAAAAACCTTTAAACGACGGCACAGCTGCCGAATCCCAACAGGATGTTGAGTTTTGGGATTACAAGCAAAACGGTGTGGTTGAAAACGAAGTTGAGGTTGTGGCTGAAGCGGTTGAAATTCAGGAAGCAGTAGAAGGTCAGGATGTAGTTGAATATCCTGAGATGCCGTCTGAAAAAAACGAGAAGAAAGCCACACGCAAAAAAGACAAGGCGAAGAAGAAAAAAAATAAAGCCGAGGATTTGAATGCGTCTGATTTGTTGGGTACGAATAAGGGCGTGGAAACCATGTTCCGCAATGCCGTACGCTCGGAGATGGAATTGTTGGCGCTGGCGGCAACCAAAGCGAACATTATGATTTCGCTGAATGGTTTTATTGTTTCTGCTCTGATGATTTCGGGCGCGTTTATTTTTTCATCGTCGCCCGAATTTTTGATTCCGGCCAGTACGTTTATGATTACTGCCGCCGCGTCTATCGTGTTTGCATTGCTTTCTGCTTCGCCGGAACGTATCGGTAAAATGCAGGCGGCGCGTACATGGTTTAAGGATTTTGTCCGCGGCCGTTCTAAGTTGCGGGATTTGAAAACCCGCCTCAGCAGTACTGAAACACGCTTTTTTGGCGGCAGCCAACCCAATATTTTGATTTATGAAGACCGTGTGAAACTGCAAAAAGATCAATATTGGGAAATGATGCAGGAAATTATGGGCGACCGTAAACAAATCTATGAAAAGATGAGCGACCATCTTTACTGGCTCGGTTTGTTGGCGGATAAGCAGTTCAAATACATTAACTTATCTTATGCGGTATTCCGCTGGGGTTTGCTGGCTTCGTTGGTAGCATTTATCGGCGTGAAAACATTGCCGTCATTACTGACACCTCCGGCCAACAACGCGGCAGAGCTGCGTTCGCTGGGTATTAATATGTTTAACGGCGTATTTGAGCCTTCTGCTGTACAACAGCTTCCGGATGGTAAGCTGCTGATCGCGGAAGACGAACCCAACCATGCGTTCAGTATCATTAGCATTGATAAAACCGGCAGGTTTGTGGAAGACGAGGCATTGGATACGCGCGTGATTACCGGTTTCAAACGCCGTCTCAGCGACTTGGAGGCTTTGGCACGCGACGATGAAGGCTTTATCTACGCGCTGACTTCACACTCGCGCACCCGTAAAGGCAACCGTTCGCCTGACCGCGAACACCTGATGCGCTTTAAAATCCAAGACGGCAATGTATTGGGGCTGACCAGCTACGACAATCTGACGCAGGTTTTGGAAACCGATCACAAGCTGCATGATTTGATTCGTGAGCGAACCAAGGCAGAGGTTTCTTTTGAAGAAATCAATATTGAGGGCATGGCGTTTGATCCGGTGAAAAAACGTCTTGTTTTGGGATTCCGTGATCCTGAGTTTAACAACATGGCTTTGGTCGCGTTTATCAGCAATCCGAAAGATGTATTTGAGCGAAATGCCAAGCCTGAGTTTGATGAAGTGGCCGTGATTGATATTGATGGCGGCGGTATCCGTTCCCTCAATTATGATCCTGTGTTGAAAACCTATGTGATCGCCAATGAAGTGAAGGATGAGAATGGACAGAAATTCTCACAACTGTGGACTTGGAGCGGTAATCCGACCGATGAACCGCAAAAAATCTCTCTACCTAATCTGCAACACATTACCAACGTTGAAGCCGTCGATTCGATTACCGTTAATGGCAAGCCACAGATGATTCTGATGGGTGATGAAGGTAATGCTTCACAGAAAATTACTGCCAAGTATATGTTGGTAGATTACAGTCAATTGGGTAAACAGTAAGTTATCTTGGCTGATGGCTAAAAGGCCGTCTGAAACCATAAACTATCGGTTTCAGACGGCCTTCTTGTTTTCAGTAAAACAGGTTGATGGGTTTAAATACTCTAATCAATGATGATTAACCCAAAAAAGTGGGCAAGTTTCAGACGGCCTTCAAGCCATTGGTGACACGTTTGTAGCAGGTATAAACCAATGCCGCGCAGGCCAGCCACATAAGGATATAGAAAGTCGAATGGAAGCTGCCGGCGATTGCATACCATACGGCCAATGCGCCGATAAAGAATGCGCGGTCGCTTTTGCCGAATGGCCCGTCATAACGACGGCCGTTGCCATGAACTTGTCCCAAAACGCCGCAAAACTCAGTCATTGCCGCCAGCCAAATAAACAGGGCGATTTGCACGCCGCCGAAGGGCGCGATGAAGGCAAAAGGCAGATACAAAGCAGCATCGGCGGCAATATCGGTGATTTCATTCAAATAGCCGCCTAATGCCGATTGTTGGCCGAACTCCCGTGCCAGCATGCCGTCCATTGCATTCAGTGCCATACGGACAAACAACCAGATCGGTAAAAGCCAGAATAATGTGGATACACCTGCAAACAATGTTAAAAGCAAACCGATCAAAATAGAAACGGCGCAGGCAAACAGAGTGACTTGATTGGCAGTAATGCCTTTTTGATACAGTCGCTTAACCATTGGGCGCAACAGGTTTTGAAATTTTGGTTTCAGGGCGTAGATGCTCATAATTATGCTATATAAAAGAAAATGAAGTGCCGTGATTATAGACGAAATCCGTTATAATCCGTCAATCTTCGAATCACGCGGTTCGCAAACCTCCCGCGTTAACAAAACTAGGAATTTACTATGGAAAAACAGCAGGCACTCGTTATTTTTTCGGGCGGGCAAGATTCAACAACCTGCCTGATTCAGGCAATTCAAACATATGGCCGTGAAAATGTGCAGGCCATCACTTTTCAATATGGGCAACGCCATGCCATCGAATTGGAGCGCGCGCGTTGGATTGCCCAAGATTTGGGCGTAAAGCAGACCGTACTCGATTTGAGCCTAATGCAACAGATTACGCATAATGCCTTGATGGATGATACGGCATCTATTGAAACAGCTTCAGACGGCCTGCCCAATACATTTGTAGATGGACGCAATGCTTTGTTTTTGCTTTACGCCGCTATTTACGCCAAAGGGCAGGGAATACGCCATATCATTGTCGGCGTATGCGAAACCGATTTTTCCGGTTATCCCGACTGTCGCGATGTGTTTGTTAAGTCGATGAATGTCACGCTGAATCTGGCCATGGATTACGCTTTTCAAATTCACACGCCCTTGATGTATTTAACCAAAGCGCAAACATGGGCGCTGGCAGATGAAATGGGTGCATTGGATTATATTCGCGAGCACACGCATACCTGTTATAACGGCGTGGTCGGTGGTTGCCATGAATGCCCGAGCTGTATTTTGCGCGAGCGCGGTTTGTCAGAATATTTGGAAAGTAAAAAGGCCGTCTGAATTAAGAGGGGCATCTATTTCCAATATCCAGTTGTACAAAAAGGCCGTCTGAAAAATTCATTTCAGACGGCCTTTGGCTATGTATTTTGTTCTGCTTAGAACAGCAAATCTGCCGGTTCGCTGCTTGTCGGAGCATCTTTCACAGGAGAAGAAGCAGGGGCAGTAGCCGGTTCGGAAGTGGCTTTAGGTGCAGGGGCTGGGGCAGTAGCTGGTTCGGAAGCGGCTTTAGGTGCGGAGGCAGGAGCATCCGTCGGAGTGGTTACCGGTTTGGCCGCAGGTTTTGCCGGTTTCACCGGAGTCGGACGAACGATTTGTTTCGGTTCGGATGCTGCCTTGTTTGTATCGTCGGTAGCATCAACTTCGATTTCAGTGCCTTGAGGCAATACTACATCTTTAGCAGGAGCCGGTTTCGGCATGACTCTAGGTTTGCTGTAAGCATCTGTGCCGCTGGTCCATGCCAAAGATTTCAAAGGCGATTTGAGTTTCACGCCTTTGGCGCAGGTCAGACAGTTTGCTGCGCCGGTGCGTCCTTTCAAGATTGCATCCACACGAGCGGCAGGGATGGTTTTACCGTGCGCTTTTGCCCAGGCGGCAATGCTTTTTTTCAGGGCAGCCGTATCAAGGTTTTTCTTGTCGTAAGGGTCACGATAGGCAGCCAGCCACAAGTTTTGGTTAGCATCTTCGTTCAGACTTGCCATTTGGTAGATAACGGAGGCAGGAGAACCTGTTGCGATGGTTTTGGCGAATTCCAATGCGTCAGGCGATTTCATGCGTACGCAACCATGGCTGCGGACGCCGGGTACGCTGGCAGGGGCATTGGTGCCGTGGATACCAAGGCTTAATTTAGGGTCGCCAAGACGGACAAATACGGGGCCCAGCGGGTTATTTGGACCGGCCGGTACGCTTTTTACGCCGTCATTGCGTTCTTTTTGGATCGATTTAGGGATATGCCAAACCGGGTTGTAGGCTTTTGCGCCGATTTTGTGTTCGCCCAGGTTGGTTTGGGTCATGGCTTTGCCGACGGCAACAGGATAAATTTTGCTCAGTTTGCCGTTGTCGTAGAGGAACAAACGCTGTTGCGTAATATTGATAACGACGTGTTGTCCGGAAGAGGCTGGGGAGACGTCTGGAATAAGTGTGTTTGCAGCAGCGGCTGAAGTTAAAAGGGCGGCGGTCAGGCCGAACAGTATTTTTTTCATGTCGTCTTTTTTGTAGGGTTTGAAATGAAAGTTTTTGGCGCATGATACCTGAAACTCTGTGTTTTTGTGAGAAAATATGCGCTTTCGGTATTGGAAGACAGTCAAACGGTCGGGCAGCGGCTGAGTGACGGAAACGGTGTGGGTGTGAAAGAACAGTATCAAGAGACGGAAGTTTTTTCTTTGGATTATGAGGGCAGGGGTGTTGCCAGAGTCGATGGGAAGACCGTATTTATCGGCGGTGCGCTGCCTGGGGAGCGTGTAACGTTTACCATACATAAAGAAAAAAAGCAGTTTACAGAGGCTCAGGTTGAAAAGGTTTTGAAGGCTTCTTCCGAACGTGTCGAGCCGGCGTGTTGCTATTTTGATACATGTGGCGGCTGTTCGCTTCAACATGTTTCTTTCGGAGCACAAGTTGCATTAAAGCAACGGATTTTGGAAGAGCAGTTGGAACGGATAGGGAAGGTCAAGCCGGAGCTAATTTTACCCCCTTTATATGGTTACTCCTGGTATTATCGCGATAGAGCACGTTTGAGTGTTTCGGTGAATAAGCAAGGCCGTCTGAAACTCGGTTTTCAGGCTAAAAAAAGCCATGATGTCGTCAATATCCGCCATTGCCAGATTTTGCCTAAACATGTGTCCGATAGATTGCCTGATGTCCGTCATTTGCTGCAAAAGCTGCATGATGACGGTGTAAAAGTGAAATTTGTTGAGTTTTATTGCGGAAAAAATGTGACGGTGCTCAACATTCGTTTCGTAAATCAACCGTTTGGACAAATATTAAGCGAATTGCGTAATTGGTTTGATAAGATATTGTCGGGTGCTGAAAAGGCATGGCAAATATGGCTGCAGGATCATGCTGAGTCCTTGCCGTTTTACCCTGAGAACGCGCCTGTCCTGAACTATACTTTTGCTCAATTTGATGTGGAAATGCCTTATAAACCCGGTGATTTTACGCAGATTAATGCGCAGCTGAACGAAGTGATGGTTGCAAGGGCTGTCAGGCTTTTAAATCCTCAGAAAGGAGAGCGGATTGCCGATCTGTTTTGCGGTTTGGGCAATTTTAGTTTGCCGCTGGCAAAAAGTGGCGCATCGGTTGTCGGTATCGAAGGCGCCGATTATTTGGTCGATAGGGCAAGGGAAAATGCACGCCTGAATCGTTGTGCCGAGAATATGACGTTTTCTGTTGCAGATTTATTCGATACCGATGAAAAGACTGTTGAGTCGTGGGGACAATTTGACAAGATGTTGCTAGATCCACCGAGAAATGGGGCTTATGCTGTTGTCAAATTGCTACACAAGCCGTTTTTGCCTCAGAAGATAGTGTATGTTTCGTGTAATCCATCAACATTTGCACGAGATGCCGGTGTCTTGGTTGATAAGGGCTATAAGTTTAAGGCGGCGGGAATCATGAACATGTTTGCACAAACCTCGCATGTTGAATCCATTGGTGTGTTTGAGTTGTAAATTGGTATCAAGTCCTTTATGTGGGTAGGGTTTTTAATGTAAAAATGAGTGCATTCATGTTATCATCATTCGTTTGGGGAATGAATAACGTTGAAGTTGCGTGTAAAGCAACAGATGTTAATAAATGCAGTTTGCAGCACAAGACCGGGAGGTGTTCTTGAACTATCAACTTTTAACTATTTTTTTGCTGGTGCTTTTTTTGCTGGTGTTGGTTTTTGTTCGTCATAAACAAAGTAACAATTCAGACAAACAAAGCGCGCATGCATCAAAAAGCGGCCGTACATCTGCTGCTCATACAGCCTCCTCTGAGGATGGAAACGACTGGATTGAGAAAGTCAACCAGACAGTTTCCAATGCGGATAATCAAGACTGGGAATGGGGTGGAAGCGGCTCAAACGATGCAACAGCTTCTGTTTCCGCACAAGAAGTCGATCCGTTGACCGAATATCAGGTTTATAAACAGTTTGGCTATGAGAGCAAAGCAGCGGAGTCTTTGGCCGGTTATCTCAATACTTTGGAAGACGGCGCTCCGGAAAAGCTGGTTCATGAATTAATTGGTTTGAATCTGCGAGTCGGCAATATCGATATGCTGGCGGATACGCTTGAGCGTCATAGTGCCTCCCTTTCTGAAGATAGCGTAGCTGAATACCTGAAAGCCGGCCTGGCTTTGGATTCTACTAACCTGCGCCTGCGTGTTTTTGCCGAGCACCATCTTGGTTGGAATATGCAGGAAGTGGACCGTCAAATTGGCGAACAAAGCGGTTTGGAGGTTGCTTCCGACGAGCATATTGCCTTTGAGGGCGACTCGGTTGAACGTATTGCCGTTCCAGGTATGGGCAAACGTGCGCCTATCGTATTAGGTAAGAAAGATTTTGGCGAAATCAGCCCCGAAGAGATGGGTGCGGTTATTGGTTTTGCCAAACCGGAGCGTAGTGCAAAAATCCTGAAAGACAAGATCAGCTACGAGACTGCTTTGCATCAATACAATAAAGCAATCCAAACTTCTGCGAAGCCTGCTGGTCTCATTATCGATGCCTTGCGTCTGGATTATCAGAATGAAGAAGTAGGGCAGTTTGCCAAGCATCTGTGGAAGCTTTACCACTCTTTGGGTCAATATGGTCGTCAAGTAAAAGAACGTATGCTTGGTTGGGGTTATAGCCTTGGTTATCACGAAATTTTTGATGACTTGGAAAAAGGGCCGTCTGAGCAGCAAATTAAAGAGATTGGCTTGAAACGTGGTTATATTCAGCCAAGTTCTTTGCAGATGAAAGCCAAATATCGTGAGTTGGTTCAAAAAGACTCTTCAGTTATCAGCGCCAGCTCTTCACCAGCTGATGAAGCTCTGAAAGAAGTGGAATCTTTGTTGGCCTACGGTCAGTTGGATTTGGCCATCGGTACTTTAGAACAGGCTGTTTTGCAGTATCCTCAAGAATCGCAGTTGTACATTATCTTGTTTGATTTGTACGAACGCGTTGAAGATTGGGGACGTTTGGAACAATTTCTGCGCTTGTTGCGTGAGCGTGTTGTCAGCCTGCCTGAAGAGGTTGTCTTGGCAATGAGCCGTCTCTTGCAACGAATGAACCAATATTCAAAAAAATAAGATAATCGTAGAAAGTACGAGTGATGAATAATCATTTACCAAAAATTAAAACCATACGGGTTATGTTACAGGAGATGGGTGAGCAACAGCAGGCGGTATTCCGTATGGCATTTAAAATGCACAATACGACGAATTACGTCATCGTTTCCCCTGATTCTGATGAGAAACCGGACTTGATATTGGTTGATACCGATACTCCGGCAGGTGTAGAAGCTTGGAAAGAGTCGAAGAAAACTTATCCGGAAGTACCTGTGGCTATGTTTTCTTCCGAGTTGCCGACAGTAACGACTCCTTATTTAGCTAAGCCGGTCAAATTTGATACCTTGTTTCCTGTTTTGCGCAGCCTGGCTCACGGCGGCAATGTTTTTGAGCCGTCTGAGCAACAAGCGGCTGAAGAGAATAAAAGACAATCAAATTCCGATGGCACAAGAAAAGCAACCATCCGCCGATTTAATCCAAATAAAGGCTTGTTGGGTGCGCTGAAATTTGCTAGTCAAGGACACCAAGATATTGCCGTCTTGCATGAAGGCAAGCCGATATTAATCGTGTTTCCTAGTATCCAGCGAGTACTGTTGACAGTCAGTGCCAACGATTTGGAGAAATTGTGTAAGAACGATAACTTGGCTGTCGTGTGTAAGGCTGTCCCTGATAATCCTCAATGGAAAGAAAAAGCCAAAGTTACCATTATGTCATGTCTGTGGCAAATGGCTATTTGGACTGCATCAGGCCGTCTGATTTATCCGATGACGCCGCAAACTGTCTTTACACTCAAGCGTTGGCCAAACTTAACTCGTTTGGCACATGTTCCGGAATCTATGCGTTTGTCGGCATTTCTGACAAAAACGTCTGTTAATCTGAACATCCTCTATAAAGTCATGCCTTTAGAAATGCCTGATATTTTGAACTATTTATCGGCAACATATATGACAGGCTTTTTGGCGACAGATACAGAGTTTGCAACTGATGCGAACAATACGCCTTCGTTGAACGAACAGATTGATGTGAATAGCAAAGACGTACCTGAAACAGCAATGAGTAAAGAGGCTCAAAAAATTGCCGGTCCGTCGAAAGAACAACCTCGCGGCCTGTTGCAACGCCTGATGCGTAAGTTGCTGGGTAAATCGTAAAGGACACGTCATGAAAGAAAATAAAATTATCTTTACCGGTCCTGTTGGCGTAGGTAAAACCACTGCAATTTCAGCTTTATCTGATGAACCACCGGTTCAAACCGATGCATCCGCATCCGATATGACACTTGTCCGCAAGGGGTACACGACTGTGGCGATGGACTACGGTGTCATTCATTTGGATGAGGAAACCAAGGTTCACCTGTATGGTACGCCTGGTCAGGAGCGTTTTAATTTCATGTGGGAAATTCTGAGTCAAGGCAGTATGGGCTTGGTGCTTCTTTTGGATAATACAAGAAGTAATCCATTGAAGGACTTGCAATTCTTCTTGGATGCATTTCGGGAATTGCTGAAAAAAGCGCCTCTGGTTGTAGGGGTAACGAAGATGGATATTCGATCCTTACCAAGCGTGGATGTTTATCAAAAATATTTAGCACAGAATAATTTTAATGTACCGGTTTTTGAGATTGATGCGCGTCGAGAAGACGATGTAAAACAATTGGTTACTGCCATGTTGTTCTCAATTGACCCCGGATTAGAGGTATAAGATGGAAGCGACACTCTCTTTACAAGCAAATTTATATCCTAAGATTACACCGGCGGGTGCGTATTATGCTGTTTCAAGTGATACGCCCAGTGCCAGCAGAACTTTATTGTATGGTCTGTTGCGTGCAGAGCCGTCTGAAACCATCAGCAGCGAGAAAATCTTGGCATGGGCGGATACCAGCGACATCAATACTGCTTTGAACCTGTTGTACCGCCTCCAACGCTTGGAATTTTTGTATGGTGATGAGGAAATCAGCACAGACGATATCCATTTGACTGACGAGCAATTGCCTACATTGTTGGAACAGTTGTCTAATTCTGGCAAAGCTTTATTGGCTGATGAAAACGGTTTGTATTTTGCCAATGCCAATTTCCATCACGAGGCTGCGGAAGAGTTGGGGCTTTTGGCGAGCGAAGTGGCCAAAATGGAAGACAATCACCGTCTTTTGATTCGCAATAACCTGCATATCAATAATAGCGCATGGGGTATTTGTGATCCTTCAGGCCAAAGTGAGTTGACCTTTTTTCCTCTGTATATTGGCATGACCAAGCTGATTTTGGTAATTGGTGGAATGCCTGATTTAAATAAAGAGGCTTTTGTTACTTTGGTTAAAGTTCTGTACCACCGATACGGCAGCCGTTGATTTTTGCCTGACCGATATTTATTTTAGAATGGAGCGACTATGCAACAACTATTAATCTCTGTATTAAGCGATTTGAACAATACCTCTGCTGATATCACTGCTTCTGCAGTTATTTCTACAGACGGCCTGCCGATCGCAACCATGCTGCCTTCCCACCTGAATGCAGACCGTGTAGGTGCGATGTCGGCAACGCTTTTGGCATTGGGCAATCGTTCCGTACATGAGTTGGCTTGCGGTGAGTTGGATCAGGTAATGGTTAAAGGTAAAAATGGCTATATTCTGTTGAGTCAAGCAGGTGAAAATGCAGTGTTGGCATTGATGGCAAAAGAAAGCGGTAAATTGGGCTTGATTTTGTTGGATGCGAAACGTGCGGCCAAACAAATTGCTGAAATCTTATAAAATTTTTATAAATTAAAAAGATATAAAAATATTTTTGTTTTTATATAGATTGTTGCTTGACAGGTTGCTGATATTTTCTATATAATTCCATCTTTAATTCCCCGATAGCTCAGTCGGTAGAGCGACGGACTGTTAATCCGCAGGTCCCTGGTTCGAGCCCAGGTCGGGGAGCCAAATTTTAAAACCACCATGTTACATGGTGGTTTTTATTTTATCTATTTATTGAGTATTTTTAACATATTGACAATGCGTGGCGAGATGGTTGTACTGAATGCTTCAATTTTCAGACGGCCTACCAGCATATTTAAATATCACATTTATTTTTTAAGCGATCTATAATATTTATAGAAAAAATAATATCTTATTGTTATCTATGGAAAACTCACATACATTACATTCTTCATCACGCTTTCGGTTCGCATTAAAAAATGCGGCATGGCATTTGTTGATTAGTCTGATTTTGGCAGGATTGGCCGCTTTGTTGGTATTTGGAATTTGGTATCCTTATCCATATGCCGAGCTGACAGGCGGATTGGCTTTATATAAACTGGTCATTTCAGTAGATATTGTTTGCGGCCCGTTGCTGACTTTGATTCTTGCCAGTCCGAGCAAGAAACTTAAAGAGAGGATTATTGATTTTTCCTTAATCGGCATGATTCAGCTGGCTGCTTTAATTTATGGTTTGTGCAGCGTATCTTTGGCGCGTCCAGTGGTTGCCGCATTTGAAACCGATAGGATAAATGTGGTAACTGCTGCAGAAATTGATGTAAATGATTTGAGCCATGTCCCAAAGGATTTGCAGGATTTACCTTGGTTTGGCGTGCGTCGTGTTGGGTTGCGTGAGGCAACGAGTCCGGATGAGGCTAACCAAAGTCTTGATTTGTCTTTGAAAGGTATTGAACCGAGTATGAGGCCTTCTTGGTGGTTGCCAGATTCGCAGCAGGAACGTGAGAAAATTCGTAAGGCAATGAAACCGTTGTCTGTCTTGGCAAAAGCCCGTGGCATGAGTGAGGAGTCAATTTTTAAACAGGCTTCTCTGGAAAACAATGGAAAAGAATTGTATTTCTTGCCATTTACCAGTGCGCGAAGTAAAGAATGGGTTGTGATATTGAATGATCAGGCAGATTTCTTGGGTTATGCGCCGATTGATGGTTTTATCAAGTAAGAAAAGGCCGTCTGAAAGCTGGTAAGTAATGGTATAGGCTGTTTTTAAAAGAAAATATGCTGTCAGACTTTGCCTTTCTTTCGTCAAACTGATAAACTGTTTGCCATTATTTTTGACCGAGGCATAAATTTTTCATGAAAGACTCAGAGCAGAGTAGTTGTTATACCGCTTCTTTCCCTTTATTTATGTCCGAACTTTGGCAGTCTGTCCGTTTTAAGCGGAACGGCTGCCTTTTTGTATTTTAAAGGAACACAATCATTATGGATTTCAGTTGGTTGGCAGAGCCGCATACTTGGATAGGCTTTGCCACGCTTCTGGTTTTAGAAGTTGTTTTAGGTATTGATAACCTTGTTTTCGTAGCGATTTTGGCAAACAAGGTTAAACCGTCGCAACGTGATAGGGCGCGGATAACGGGCTTGGGTTTGGCCGTGGTTATTCGAATTTTCATGCTGGGCTTTATGGCGCACATCATGACGCTGACGCGTCCTTTGTTTGAGCTGGGCGGTCTGGAGATTTCCGGCAAAGACATGATTATGTTTGCCGGCGGTATTTTCCTGCTTTATAAAGCGACTACCGAGCTGCACGAACGCCTTGAAGGCCACAATCAATTTGCTGTTGCTGAAGGGCAGAAGAAGCATTCCGCTTTTTGGGGCGTTGTGGCGCAAATCTTGATTTTGGATGCGGTTTTTTCTATCGATTCTGTCATTACGGCAGTGGCGATGGTGGATCATATTGTGGTGGCAATGGGTGCGGTTGTTGTGGCGATGACGGTGATGATTTCTGCCAGCAAACCGTTGACTGCCTTTGTGGACAAGCATCCGACCGTTGTGATGTTGTGTCTGGGTTTCTTGTTGATGATCGGTTTCAGTCTGATCGCGGAAGCCTTCCATTTCCATATTCCGAAAGGCTATTTGTATGCGGCGATCGGCTTCTCGATTTTGATCGAACTGTTTAATCAGGTTTCGCAAAAGAATGCCCGCAAAAATGACTACATCAGCACTTCTTGGCGTAAGCGCACCGCTGAAAATGTGTTGGGTATGATGGGTATCCGCGAAAGCATTTTGGCAAAAGCAGGCGATAATGGCGGCGATGACGAGCATTTTGAAGAAAACGAAAAATCCATGATTCGCAGCGTGCTGACTTTGGCGGAGCGTCCGATTATGGGCGTGATGATTCCGCGTCGGGAAATTGAGAAATTGGATATTTCCCAAAGTCGGGAAGAACAAAATGCGCAGTTGAAAAATACGCCGTATAGCCGGTTGTTGGTTGTCGGTAAGGCAGGTGTAGATGAGCCTTTGGGCTATATCAGTAAAAAAGATTTGCTGAACCAGCTGCTTGAATCGGGCGAAATCAATATTCAGACGGCCTTGCGTCAACCATTGATTTTGCCGGACAGTACGACGGCGTTGAATGCGATTGAATTGTTCCGTCAAAGCAGCGCGGATTATGCGTTGGTGGTGGATGAATTTGGCGCGGTGTTGGGTATGGTGACCATGAAAGATTTGTTGGAAACCATTGCCGGTGAGTTCCCCGAAGAGTTTGAGCGTGAGGAAGAAGAAGCTGTTCCGGCCAGTCAGGATGAAACGCTGTCTGTGGATGGTGCATTGGAGTATGTGGAATTGGCTTCTCAGTTAAATCTGCCTGCTCAAGAGGAAGATGCGGACTTCCATACCGTTGCCGGCTTGATTATGGAAGAGTTGCAAAGTATTCCTGATGTAGGAGATTTCATCGATTATCACGGCTGGCGTTTTGAAGTGGTTGAAAAAGACGGACAACGGATTGCCCGTGTGAAAATCAACCGTTTGCCAGAAGAGGAATAAGTGAAGAGTTAGTATGGTAAAGGCCGTCTGAAAATGTTCAGACGGCCTTTTTATTTATCCGACTTTAGTTGCCGTAATGTCCCGAGCCTAAGATTCGGTGTGAATGTGCGCCGGTTGCATGGTGGGGATTGCTCGGAACTTGATTGCACCAACAGGCTGCAAGCCAGGCAAAAGCGGCTGCTTCGACCCATTGCGGGTCAAGATGGAGCTTGGCTGTGCTGTGCAATTTGGTGTCGGGGGAAAACAGGGTTTCCAAGTCTTGCATCAATACCGGATTGCGGATGCCGCCGCCGCAGATATAAAGATGATGCGCCGGAGCAGCTTGTTTGGTCGCATCAAAAATGGTTTGTGCAGTATAAAAGACCAATGTGCGTATCACATCTTCTGGCTTTTCATTACCTTCCAGACGGCCTTGAAGCCAGCTTAGGGAAAACAATTCTCGGCCTGTACTTTTCGGATAAGGGCGGCTGAAGTAAGGATGGTCGAGTAGGGAAGCGAGCAGGTCTGGGAGGACTTTGCCTTGTGCGGCTTTTTCCCCGTTTTTGTCGTAAGGCTGTCGCCAAATATGTTGTATCCATGCATCCATTAGCATATTGCCGGGGCCGGTATCGAAGCCGAAAGAAGGGCTGTCGGGCGGAAGAATGCTGATATTGGAAATGCCGCCAATGTTGAGTACGGCACGAGTTTCATTCGCATCTTGAAACAGCGCTTCGTGAAAAGCGGGGACGAGGGGCGCACCTTGACCGTTGCAGGCAAGGTCGCGGCTGCGGAAGTCGCCGACCGTGAAAATGCCGGTTAGTTCGGCTAATAGGGGGAGGTTGACCAGTTGAATGCTGTAACCGTGTTCAGGCGCATGGCGGATGGTTTGTCCGTGGCAGCCGATCGCGGCAATGTCTTTGGCCGACAGGTTTTGTTCTGTCAATAGTTGTTGGACGGTTTGGGCGTATAGGCGGCTGAGTGTTTGCGCCAGGATATTGCTTCTGTGCAATTCATTTTCGCCTATGTCTTGCAGTGCCAACAATTTTTGGCGCAGGCCGTCTGAATAGGGTAGGAAGCTGTGGGCAACGGCGCGTTGCCATTGCTTGCCCTGCATTTGAATCAGTACGGCATCGGCACCGTCCATGCTGGTTCCGGACATGATGCCGATATAGTATTGGGGTTGCATTTCGGTTACAGAAAGAGAAGGTAAAATGACATTTTAACGCCTTTTGACGTTTTTACGGGAATTTCGGCATTTAATGTAAATAGTTGGTGCAAGAAAGATTACAAAGAGGTTAAAATAACGCGACTCAACATGTTTTCCAAAAGGAAACTTTCCATGGCTCAAACTCAGTCGAGTGCGAACTTGAAGCTGATTAATACGGTTTTTGCCGCTATGCTTGTGAGCATGGTCGGCTATTTTATTTATTGGGGCCTGGGTTATACCCACTACAACCACTCCGGCCTGTTTATCCTTGCTACCTTTTTCGGCGTCTTTATGGCGTTTAATGTGGGTGGTAACGATATTGCCAACTCTTTCGGTACAAGTGTCGGCTCCGGCACATTGACTATTCCGCAAGCTTTGCTGATTGCGGCAGTATTTGAAGTCAGCGGCGCAGTGATTGCCGGTGGCGAGGTAACAGATACTATCCGTAAGGGTATTGTCGATTTGAATGGCATGCATCTGGATCCGATGCAGTTTGTCTTTATTATGATGTCTGCGCTTTTGGCTGCGGCATTGTGGCTGCTTTTCGCATCACGCAAAGGCCTGCCGGTTTCCACGACACATGCCATTATCGGCGGTATCGTCGGTAGTGCCTTGTGTATGGCGGCATTGAACGGTGTGGATTCCGTTGCGCTGATTCAATGGGACAAGTTGGGCGAAATTGCCTTGTCTTGGATTTTGTCTCCGGTATTGGGCGGCATCGTTTCCTATCTGTTGTTTTCACGAATTAAGAAAAACGTTTTGGACTACAACTCTTGGGCTGATAATACGCTCAAAGGCATCAAGTTGGAGAAGAAAGCCTATAAAGAAGAACACCGCCTGTTTTTTGAAGCCTTGAGTGAATCTGAAAAAGTCGAATACGCCACCAAAATGGCGCACGATGCCCAAATTTATGATGAGCCGGACTTTGATCCTGAAGAATTGCAGTCTGAGTATTATCGCGGTCTGCACCGCTTTGACAGCCGTAAGGGCGAAGTAGATTCTTACAAAGCCCTGCATTCCTGGGTGCCGTTTATTGCTTCTGTCGGCGGCATGATGATTGCGGCCATGTTGATTTTCAAAGGTCTGAAAAATCTGCATTTGGGCATGAGCAACGTCAACAGCTTCCTGACCATTTTCATGATCGGTGCGGCTATTTGGATGGGTACGTTTGTATTTGCCAAAAGTTTAAAACGCAAAGATTTGGATAAATCGACTTTCCAAATGTTCTCATGGATGCAGGTATTTACCGCTTGCGGTTTTGCATTCAGCCATGGTGCGAACGATATTGCCAATGCGATTGGTCCGTTTGCCGCAATTATGGATGTGTTGCGTACCAACAGCATTACCGCTCAAAACGCCGTGCCGCCGATTGCCATGTTGACTTTCGGTATCGCTTTGATCGTCGGCTTGTGGTTTGTCGGCAAAGAAGTGATTAAAACCGTAGGCACCAGCTTGGCAGAAATGCACCCTGCGTCAGGTTTTTCTGCAGAGCTTTCTGCCGCCGCCGTCGTGATGGCTGCATCATTTATGGGCTTGCCTGTTTCCAGTACCCATATCTTGGTGGGTGCTGTTTTGGGTATCGGCTTGGTTAACCGTAATGCCAACTGGAAATTGATGAAACCGATCGGCCTTGCTTGGGTAATTACCTTGCCTGCAGCTGCCGTTTTGTCTGTTGTCAGCTATTTGGTTTTGCAAGCAGTGTTTTAATTGATTATTTGATTTCAAAAGGCCGTCTGAAAGATATTTCAGATGGCCTTTACTTATGTTCATTAAGAGGAGATTTTAGTTTGCTTTAATGTCGAACAAATAATGTTGTTCAATGTCTGTACTGATACAAGAATAATTAAGGTAATAGAGAAATATTTTATTGGGAATATCTTGGAAAAGATTTTGGTTTCAAAACTTAGAGTAGTAAGGCAAACAAAGCTATTTTTAATCAGTTTACTATAATGTTAGGGCAATAAAAAAGCCCCAATTCATTGACGTTTAAGTGCCGTATTGAATTGGGGTTTTTCTATTTAGTATGAGCCTTATCAGGCCGTCTGAACATTATTCAGCAGCTTCGTTGGTCTCAGCTTGCACAGGAGCCGTTTCTGCTTCAGCGGTAGCCTTAGCGGCTTGGCGTTCGGCTTGTGCAGCCAATGCCTGTTGAACGGCTGGGTGCTGTTGGGCGATGGTTTGTTCTTCTGCGCTGACTTCGCCTTTGAAGCGGTTGTTCAAGTCAAAACGTTTGCCGCCGCGAGCCAGGGCTTTCAGATAGCGCGGACGGCGGCAGTGGTTGGCCAGTACGCGTGCAATCAGTGTAGGGTCGTATTGGGGCAGGGCGGCAACCAAGTCTTGGTCGATACCGACGGCCAACGGTTTGAATCGTTTGAATACATCATATTTGCCGTAAATGTGGTCGGCAATCATGTCTGTCTGTTTTTTCTTGCTCATGGTTTGGACGGCAGATTTCAGCGCAGCGCCCAAAGCGGTTTCTTGTGCCATTGCGGTTGTATTCCTCTAATATAAATCCGTATTTTTGTCATACGGCAATAAGGTGCTATTGTAGTATAAAGACTGTGATTTGGCTAAATTTTTCTGAGAATATTCAGAAATAAATGGTTATTTTTCCAATTTGGCAATGTCCGGTGTATTTACCTGAACGTTGGCATTTTGCGCACGATGGCGTAAGACGTGGTCAATCAATACCAAGGCCAGCATGGCTTCTGCAATCGGAGCGGCGCGTAATCCGACGCAGGGGTCGTGGCGGCCGTGTGTGGCAAGTTCGACAGAGTTGCCCTCTATATCAATGCTCCGGCGCGGTGTGGCGATGGAACTGGTCGGTTTGATGGCAATATTCACATGGATATCTTGTCCGGTGCTGATGCCGCCCAAGATGCCGCCTGAGTGGTTGGATAGAAAGCCTTGTGGCGTGAGCTCGTCGCCATGCTCGCTGCCGCGTTGCGTTACGCTATCAAAACCTGCACCGATTTCAACGCCTTTGACGGCATTAATGCCCATCATGGCATAGGCAATTTCTGCATCTAGGCGGTCAAAAACCGGTTCGCCCAAGCCGATAGGGACGTTGGCTGCTTCGATATGAAGTTTTGCGCCGACAGAATCCAATGATTTGCGCACGCTGTCCATATAGTTTTCCAAGCCCTCAATTTGGCTTTGGTTTGCTGCAAAAAAAGGATTTTGGGAAATGTATTCGTAGCCTTCAAACTGGATTTCTTTTTCACCGACTTGGGTAACGTAGGCGGTGATTTCCGTGCCGAATTTTTCTTTCAGCCATTTTTTAGCGACTGCTCCGGCGGCAACGCGGGCAGCGGTTTCGCGGGCGGAACTTCTACCGCCGCCGCGATAGTCACGTGTACCGTATTTATGCCAGTAGGTGTAATCGGCATGACCGGGACGGAAGCTGGTGGCGATATTGCCATAGTCTTTGCTGCGTTGGTCGGTATTGCGGATCAGGAGGGCGATGGGTGTGCCGGTGGTTTTGCCTTCGAATACGCCGGAGAGGATTTCGACTTGGTCGGCTTCGCGGCGTTGGGTAACGTGGCGGCTGGTGCCGGGTTTGCGGCGGTCAAGGTCAAACTGGATATCCGCTTCGCTCAATTCTAATCCGGGCGGGCAGCCGTCGATAATGCAGCCCAAGCCTGCGCCGTGGCTTTCGCCGAAAGTGGTAACGGTAAAGATTTGTCCGAAGGTATTGCCTGCCATAGGGATACTCTTTTGAAATTGGGTTTGGAAATTTTTTGCTTGTTTGGATAATTCTCAGGCCGTCTGAACAGATGTGAGAACGAAATCAAAGATTCTCGTTTCACCGTTCAGACGGCCTTTTGAGATGACTGCTTAGTTCAATTTACCGTGGCACTGTTTGTATTTCAGGCCGCTGCCGCAAGGGCAAGGATCGTTGCGGTGAACAATCAGGCCGTTTTGTGCAAGCGCTTCGGGGCTGAAGTCTGTGCCGTCAGGATCGAACGCTTCTGTAACCAAATCGGTTTGCGATTGGCCGAGCAATTCTTCCATATCAGGCGCATCGGAGTGGACGGTTTGAACATCGCTGACGCTTTGTGCGGCAGTGTGGTCGTATTCGCTGTTGCGCTCGATTTGAACGGCGGTCAGCAAAGCGGCAATGTTTTGTTTGATACTGCGCCACAGGTTTTCAAACATGGCGAAAGCTTCGCGTTTGTATTCCTGTTTCGGATTTTTTTGAGCATAGCTGCGCAGATGGATACCTTGGCGCAAGTAGTCCATAGCGGCGAGGTGTTCGCGCCATTGGTTGTCGATAACTTGCAGCATAACATTGCGTTCGAAGTCAGACATAGCCTGTTTGCCGACCAATTCGACTTTTTCGGCATACTCGTCTTCGATGCGCTTGATGAGGCGTTCTTTAATGTCTTGGTTGTCCAAAGTGCTGTCTTCTTTTAGCCAGCCTTTAATATCGACATGCAGGCGGAAATCGGCGGCAAGTTGGTGCTCCAGTGCCGGAATGTCCCATTGCTCCTCCATGCTGTCAGGCGGGATGTGGTAATCAACCAAGTCGCTGATAACGTCGGCGCGGATTTCGCGGGTCAAATCGCTGACGTCTTTGCTGGTCAGGATTTCGTTACGTTGATGGTAAATCACTTTACGTTGGTCGTTGGCAACGTCATCGTATTCCAAAACTTGTTTACGCATATCGAAGTTGCGGCCTTCGACTTTACGTTGTGCGCCTTCGATTTGACGGGTCAGCAGACCGTGTTCGATGGCAACGCCGCGCTCAGGTGCCAGGCGGTTGAGGATGGCGGCGGCACGGTCGAGTGCAAAGAGACGCAATAATGGGTCTTCAAACGACAGATAGAAACGGCTGGAGCCGGGGTCGCCCTGACGGCCCGCACGACCACGCAATTGGTTGTCGATACGGCGGCTTTCATGGCGTTCTGTACCGATAATGTGCAAACCGCCTGCGGCCACAACTTGGTCGTGTTCGGCTTGCCAACCGCTTTCAAGGGCGGAAATTTGCGCTTGTTTTTGCTGTTCGCTCAAGGTTTCATTGGCACGGATGGCTTCGATTTGATGTTTGAGGTTGCCGCCCAAGACAATATCGGTACCGCGGCCGGCCATGTTGGTGGCAACGGTAATTGCGCCGACTTTACCGGCTTGGGCCACAATCAATGCCTCGCGCTCGTGTTCTTTAGCGTTCAGAACGTTATGCGGCAGACCTGCTTCGTGTAACAAGCGGGAAACCAGTTCGGAGTTTTCGATGCTGGTTGTACCGACCAAAACCGGTTGGCCGTTTTTGTGGCATTCGGCGATGTCTTTGACAACAGCTTCAAATTTTTCTTCGGCTGAACGGAAGATTTGGTCGTTGAAGTCTTTACGTTGTACAGGACGGTTGGTCGGGATGATGACGGTTTCGAGGTTGTAAATGCTTTGGAACTCGAAGGCTTCGGTGTCGGCCGTACCGGTCATGCCGGACAGTTTGTTGTACAGGCGGAAGTAGTTTTGGAAGGTAATAGACGCGAGCGTTTGGTTTTCGCGTTTGATTTCTACGCCTTCTTTGGCTTCAACGGCTTGGTGCAAGCCTTCGGACCAGCGGCGGCCGGCCATCAGACGGCCTGTAAATTCGTCCACAATCACGATTTCGCCGTCTTGGATAACGTAGTGTTGGTCTTTGTGGAACAGGGTGTGCGCGCGCAATGCAGCCATGAGGTGGTGCATCAGGGAAATATTGGCGGCAGAGTAGAGCGAATCGTTTTCCTGCAATAAGCCCATTTGGGTCAGGATTTGCTCGGCGTGTTCGTGACCGGCTTCGCTCAGGATAACTTGGTGTGCTTTTTCATCTACCCAGTAATCGCCTTCGCCTTCTTCGGTTTCTTGGCGGATAAGGTGGGCAGGAACGGCGTTCATCACGCGGTAGAGCTGGATGTTGTCATCCGCTTGGCCGGAAATAATCAGCGGCGTACGCGCTTCGTCAATCAAAATGGAGTCCACTTCGTCGACTACGGCAAAGTTCAATTCGCGCTGAACTTTGTCGTATTGGTCGGTAACCATATTGTCGCGCAGGTAGTCGAAACCGAATTCGTTGTTTGTACCGTAAGTAATGTCGGCACCGTAAGCAGTTTGGCGTTCGAAAGGTTGCAAATCGGCGACGATCACGCCGACGCTCAAGCCTAAGAAATTGTACAACGGCTCCATAATGCTCGCGTCACGGGAGGCGAGGTAGTCGTTGACGGTAACAACGTGGACGCCTTTTCCTGACAATGCATTCAGGTAAACGGCAAGGGTAGCCACCAGAGTTTTACCTTCACCGGTACGCATTTCGGCAATTTTGCCGTTGTGCAGGACCATACCGCCGATCAGCTGTACATCGAAGTGGCGCATGCCCAATACACGGCTCGATGCTTCGCGGCAGACGGCAAAGGCTTCGACCAAAATGTCGTCCAAGCTTTGTCCGTCGGCGAGACGTTGTTTGAATTCGGCTGTTTTAGCTTGCAGTTCTGCATCGCTCAAGGCCTGCATTTGTTTCTCAAGCGCGTTGATTTTGGCAACGGATTTACGATATTGTTTCAGCAGGCGGTCGTTGCGGCTGCCGAAGATTTTCTTAGCAATGTTTGTCAGCATGAATAATTCCTGCGCCTTGATATAATAGTGGGCGAAACTGGGATTTTAACACAAGCGCTTGTATAACGCGGTAATGCTGTTTGAAATAAAGGCGGTTTTGCTGTATTTCAATTGTAATTGTTTGGTTAATTCACTGAGAGGCCGTCTGAAACTATGGATTTAGCACAATTAGGCAAACGCGATCATTTATTGGCGGGCTTGTTGCAACAATCGCAACAATGGCGGAAATTGGATGCAAAAATCAAAACGGTTTTGCCGGCAAACCTGCATCCGCATTTTCAGACGGCCTGCGTAGAAGACGGAAGATTGGTCTTGCTTGCCGCCAATAATATGGCTGCTTCGCGTTTGAAAATGATCCTGCCTGCCATGTTACCCAAATTGCAAACATTGCATGCAGGCGTCAGGGAAGTGGTGGTCCGGGTAGTTCCCAAGCCTCCGACTCAACCGAAAACCAATAGTTTGAGATTGAGCGAGGCAGCTTTAGACAGTTTCGATGAGGCGGCAGCTAAATTGGAAGGCAAGCATCCCGAATTGGCGGCGGCATTGGCAGAATTGGTACGCAAGCATAGCCGTTAAAATTATGTTAGATGAGATTACAGTTAATAAATGTTAAAACTTATATCGTTCGGCTGATAGCATCTAATACTAAAGAAATACGACCTAGAAAGTATCTGTTTTCTTTTAGGTAAACTGATGTAAACTTGGCTTGAAACTTTGATTTCGTGTGAAGTTTGTAGCAAAATAACGCCTGAATTTCACATCACGCTATGCGGATAAATTTTAGTTTGGCGTTTGCCTTTTATTAATATATTCGTGTAGTGCTGTTAATAGAACTTAACAAAACTCTCATCATTAGGAGATACATCAATGAAAGCTTATCTGGCTCTGATTTCCGCTGCCGTTATCGGCTTGGCTGCATGCTCTCAAGAAGCTGCAAAACCTGCTGAAGCCCCTGCTGCTTCTGCCGCTTCCGAAGCTGCCCCTGCAGAAACTACTGCACCTGCTGATGCAGCTCCTGCTTCTGAAGCCGCTCCGGCCGACGCTGCCGCTGCTCCTGCTGCCGGCAACTGCGCGACTACTGTTGAAGCCAACGACGCTATGCAGTTCAACACTAAAGAAATCCAAGTAAGCAAAGCTTGTAAAGAATTCACCATCACCCTGAAACACACCGGTACCCAACCTAAAACCAGCATGGGTCACAACATTGTCATCGGTAAAGCTGAAGACATGGACGGTATTTTCAAAGATGGCGTTGGCGCAGCTGACACTGACTACGTTAAACCTGATGATGCACGCGTTGTTGCCCACACCAAACTGATCGGTGGCGGCGAAGAATCTTCTTTGACTCTGGATCCAGCCAAACTGGCTGACGGAGAATACAAATTCGCTTGCACCTTCCCAGGTCACGGCGCTTTGATGAACGGTAAAGTTACTTTGGTTGACTAATCCGCCTAAAGCTCGAAAACAGACAGCCTGCCTTGCGCAGGCTGTTTTGTTATAATCTGGAAACATTAATTTAAGAATAAATCCTATGAATCCGTTTGAAACCAAAAGCGTTACTTTTGCCGAACCTATTGAAATGCTGTATGCCTGCCACGGCAAAGTGCGCCGTTTCTGCAATCAGGTTGCCATGTTGTCGGACTATATCGCCGAAAACGGCTGCAATCAGGTTGTTTTGCAAACCATCCGCCAAATTGCCCAGTATTTCAACGTTGCCGCGCCCTTGCATCATGAAGATGAAGAGGAAAACTTCTTTCCGCTTTTATTGCAATATGCGCCGCAAGCCCAAGAAAGCGTTGACGAACTGTTGCGTCAACATGTCAGCCTGCATAGCAACTGGGACGGCGTAGCGGCTGAATTTGCCAAGCTTGAAGCGGATAACGCCTATATCCCTGATGCCGAAGCATTCAAACGTTTTGTCGCAGGATATGATGTTCATCTGGCGATTGAAGAGCCGCTGTTTGATATGGGCAAAACCTTTATCCCCAAAGAAAAACTGACCGAAATCGGCGAAATTATGGCCGCACGCCGCCGCAAATAAGGCCGCCTGAAACAATCGTCTCAAGGAATACACTATGCTGACCCCAAAAAGTTGCGATTTGTTCAATATCCCTTTTTTCCAGTTTTCCCAGCTAAAAAAATACCAGCCTGAAAGCATTCCGCAAATCAAGGCAGACTATAAAGAAAACTGGCAGGTATGGCAGCAGCTGATCCAGCAGGTTGCCGCCGAATTGGGTGCGCCGTTTGCACCGCCGCATATCGAACGCTGGTGTAACGGCTGGCAGGTGCGCGCTCATTTCTTTGCCTATTTCAAATACGAACAATATAAAAATTCCGCAGCGATTTTATCGATTTTGCTGAATCGCCGCCGTTTGAGTGTCAGCTTGGATTGGCATTGCTATAAAGCCGATGTTTCCCCCATTGCGTTGCCTGATTACAACCGCTGGCTGGATAATTTTGATACTGAAAAATACGCTTCATTCGATATGTGGCATGGTACGGAAAGCGAATATGACGATTATCGTACCGTTGCCCAACAAAGCGACGGCGATAGAAAGCTTCGAGACGACAAAGATTTCTTCTGTATCGGGAAACACATCGAACGTGATGATTTGGGCAAGCAGGATGTCGTGAAATGGATAGCGGAAACAGTGGAAGACTTACTGCCGCTTTACGAAGCTTGTCATGGAAAATAACTCAGAATACCGAAAGGCAGACTGCCTATTCAGTATCTTCAAATAAACTCAAGGCCGTCTGAAAATCATATTCAGAACGTTTCAGACGGCCTGTTTCTCAAAGTGAACAAACAAATATGACCGAAACTCAATCCTTAGAGCTTGCCAAAGAGCTGATTTCCCGCCCGTCCGTTACGCCGGATGACCAAAACTGCCAACAACTGCTGGCCAAACGCCTGCAAAAAATCGGTTTTGCCGTAGAAGAGCTTCATTTTGGCGACACCAAAAATGTTTGGTTGCGACGCGGTACGCAGGCTCCGGTGTTCTGCTTTGCCGGACATACCGACGTCGTGCCGACAGGCCCTGTTGAAAAATGGGATTCGCCTCCGTTTGAACCGACCGAGCGTGAAGGCCGTCTGTATGGTCGCGGCGCGGCGGATATGAAAACCAGCATTGCCTGTTTCGTTACCGCCTGCGAGCGTTTCGTTGCCGAAAATCCTGATCATCAAGGCAGCATTGCGCTCCTGATTACTTCGGACGAAGAGGGCGATGCGCTGGACGGTACGACCAAAGTCATCGATGTGTTGAAAGCGCGTAGCGAGTTGATTGATTACTGTATCGTCGGAGAACCGACTGCCGTGGATAAATTGGGCGATATGTTGAAAAACGGCCGCCGCGGCTCGCTGTCGGGCAACCTGACTGTCAAAGGCAAGCAAGGCCATATTGCCTATCCACATTTGGCAATCAATCCCGTGCATACTTTTGCCCCGGCCTTGTTAGAGCTGACACAAGAAGTCTGGGACGAGGGCAACGAATACTTTCCGCCGACCAGTTTCCAAATTTCCAATATCAACGGCGGCACAAGCGCGACCAACGTTATTCCGGGCGAGCTGAACGTCAAATTCAATTTCCGTTTCTCTACCGAGTCCACCGAAGAAGGGCTGAAACAACGCGTCCACTCCATTTTGGACAAACACGGCGTGCAATATGATTTGCAGTGGTCTTGCTCAGGCCAACCGTTTTTAACTCAGGCCGGAAAATTGACCAATGTGGCACGCGAAGCCATTGCCGAGATTTGTGGCATTGAGGCCGAATTGTCCACCACCGGCGGTACTTCGGATGGACGCTTCATCAAAGCCATTGCCAAAGAACTCATCGAGTTAGGCCCGTCCAACGCGACCATCCACCAAATCAACGAAAATGTGCGCTTGGAAGATATTCCTAAGCTGTCGGCAGTGTATGAAGGTATGTTGAAACGTTTGTTGGATGAAAAGGCCGTCTGAAAACGGCAGAAAGGGTATTGCCCCTATTAAAATTAGTACACATTGTGGCAATGCCTTGACTGTCATTAATCGATTTTTTCACTAAAGGTTTATCCATGCCGAAATTTATCTCTGCCCTTGTTGTATTGGGATTATCATTGTCTTTGACAGGTTGCTTTGAGTCCGAGCCAAAGCCTCAAGCAGTTTCAATTAATCAAGGAAAAATTTTAGAAAAAAATGTGCTGGTGGGATTGTGGCATATTGACGAGTTACCCATGGATGCGCCCCAAAACGCATATTATCTCAGTCGGGCAGAAACAGCCGGCTCTGACAATCACATTTATGGAAAGCACATTGAGTTTGATAAGGGCGGCAGGTTTAGCAGCAGTTATTCAGCAGAATGCGGGAATGAATGTTTTCCGCATTCAGAAGGTCTTTATCGATTTGTAAGTGATGACGAAGTGATTCTGCAAGCGACCAAGGTTGAGCAAAGAGGCTATTGTGGAGAAAACGGAGAGTTTAAAAAGAGCGGCGAGTGGGTCTTGGGAAAATTTAAGATAGAAAAAGACAAAGAGTTTGTTGTTTTAAAGAAAATTCTATAATTCCAATTTTTGGATTTTATAAAATTTTGAGTGAATTTCATTGATAGGGTAGGCGGAAACTTCCAGCCAACCTGCACATAAGTTTTAAAGCCGCCGTACCGGATGGTGGGTTTTATGATCCGTCGGGTAATCGTTTGGGGGTTTGTTGATTATCGGGAGTAAATGCAGATGATTACTCTGCCTTCTTTAAATGCGCTTCCATCAAAGTGGAATGAAATCCGCGAGCAGTTGGAAACCGACTTTTCTGCCGACCTCGAAGCCTTGCTGCACGAGCGGTTTACGGAACACGAAGCCAAGCAGCTTGAGCAGGATTTTATTGATTGTATCGGTTGTACGCCTGAGGAATATGTTCGTATCCGCCGAGCTTTCCGACTGTTGGAAACGCGTTATCCGGATAGTCCGCACGAACTGACTGCGGCCGCGGTTGCCACGCCGTTGGGCGAGATGTTGGCGGTGTTCGGCAGCAAGGGTTTGTGTCTGTTGGAATTTGTCGGGCAGAAACATATGGAACAGGAAATCATGGCTGTCCAAAAAGCTTTACGCGGGCAGTTTATTTTCCAAGAAAATGAGCAAACGCAACTTTTGCGTCAAGAATTGGATTTATACTTTCAAGGCCGTCTGAAAGTTTTTGCGACACCTTTGGAAACGATAGGTACAGCCTTTCAACAGCAGGTGTGGGATGCGCTGCTGACCATTCCTTACGGTGAAACGCGCAGCTACAAGGAGCAGGCGCAACAGTTGGGTAATCCTAAAGCCATTCGTGCCGTTGCCGCTGCAAACGGACAGAATAAGGTGTCTATCCTGATTCCCTGCCACCGCGTTATTGGCAGCGACGGTAAACTGACCGGCTACGCAGGCGGCTTGAACCGCAAACAGTCGTTGCTTGCCTTGGAGCGAGGCGAAGTTCAGACGGCCTTGTTCTGAGTTTTGATAGAGGATAAGGGGCCGCGCTTCGGGCAGGCTTCGCACGTTAAAAAATTGAGTAGCAGAAGGTCGGGGAAGCCCGGAAAAATCTGCATGGAGAAAAATGTTGGGTAACGCCCACGCTAGAAAAAGAGAAATAAGACATGAGCCTGAAAAACCGCCATTTTCTAAAACTTTTGGATTTTACGCCGGAAGAAATCACCATCTATCTCGACCTTGCTGCCGAATTGAAGGCCGCTAAAAAAGCAGGGTGCGAGGTGCAGCGGATGAAGGGGAAAAACATCGCCCTGATTTTCGAGAAAACATCAACCCGCACCCGTTGCGCGTTTGAAGTGGCTGCACGCGACCAAGGGGCAGGGGTAACTTATCTGGAGCCTTCTGCCAGTCAAATCGGGCATAAGGAAAGCATTAAGGATACGGCGCGTGTTTTAGGGCGGATGTTTGACGGTATCGAATATCGCGGTTTTGGACAGGATGTGGTGGAAGAGCTGGCCAAGTATGCAGGTGTGCCTGTGTTCAATGGTTTGACCAACGAGTTTCACCCGACCCAAATGCTCGCCGATGCGCTGACGATGCGCGAGCATAGCGACAAGCCTTTGAACCAAATTGCGTTTGCTTACGTCGGCGATGCGCGTTACAACATGGCTAATTCGTTGCTGGTGTTGGCTGCGAAACTGGGCATGGACGTGCGTATCGGTGCGCCGAAAAGTTTGTGGCCGTCTGAAAACATTATCGAGACGGTGCAGGCTGTTGCTAAAGAGACCGGCGGACGGATTCTGTTGACGGAGAATGCGCAGGAAGCCGTGAAAGGCGTGGATTTTATCCATACCGATGTGTGGGTCAGTATGGGCGAACCTAAAGAGGCTTGGCAGGAACGTATTGATTTGCTGAAAGATTACCGCGTTACGCCTGAGCTGATGGCGGCGGCGGAAAATCCGCAAGTTAAATTTATGCATTGTCTGCCTGCTTTCCATAATCGCGAAACCAAGGTCGGCGAATGGATTTATGAGACATTCGGCCTGAATGGTGTGGAAGTAACGGAAGAAGTTTTTGAAAGCGAAGCCAGCATTGTGTTTGATCAGGCAGAAAACCGGATGCACACGATTAAAGCGGTGATGGTAGCGGCATTGGGCGATTGATTGTTATGCTCAACATTGCTTACTGCTTCATTTAATAGAGATTAAATAAAGGCCGTCTGAAAGAAAGACTTTCAGACGGCCTTGTCGTTTGATTGGGGTTTATTGCCAAATCAGGACTTTGGGTTCGGGCGTTACTTGATAGCCTTCTTGACGCAATAGTTCGATTAAGCCTTTTTCGCTGGGTAAATGGGCAATACCGACGGCAAAGAGGGTGCTTTGTTTGGCGGATTGCTTGCGGATTTCAGGCAGCCATGCCAAGTTACGCCGAATCAGGAGGTCGTTTTTCAGCCAATCGGACATGGCTTTGGCGTATTTGGCATCAACAAGTTTGAGGGTGCGTTGTTCGGTTTCTTCCAAAAGTGGGATGAGTTCTTCAAAGCGGCCGTCTGAATAGGCTTGATGGAGTTTTTTGATATCTTCGGTTTCTTCTTTATTGGTTTTAATACTGGCTTTCAGAAAGTTGAGCATGGTTTCTTCAGGCTGGGCTTTGAAGATCGCGGTAACATCGTCCAAGCTTTCTAATGAACCACGCGGCTTATTGATGTCGGCGGCCGCGTTGGTCAGCAACATATCTGCACCGGTTTCTGAGCTATACCCTTTGGGAAATGTACTGCCGGCAAAAATGAATGCCGCCCACGGATGGAGTTTGTCGGCAAATTGGGCGATGGGTCGGCTTTCTTCATTTTGTGAATAGATTTCTTGTAAAAGACGGAAATCTGCTTTGCCAAGCTTGAGGCTGAGCGGTTCGGTACTCATGACTTCCTTGAAGTATTTTTGATACATTTTTTTCGTTTCCGGACTGCTGTCCGGCAGTGGATCGACTTCTGTGGTCAGTTGGTCGGTGGATTGCAATAGTTTGACTGCATCGGAAGACAAGGTTTGATTGGTTTGCCCCATGTGGATGGTGCCGAGCAGATAGGAATCGGGTTGGCCTTCTTTGCTGATTTTCCAAACATTGCTGGTCAGTTTAGGCTGCTGCCAGTTAAGTTCGGCAGGTTTGTTGTCGGTTGAAGTTGCATTAGGTTGGCAGGCACCCAAGGCAAGGGCGGTCAATGGCAAAAGCAGGCAGGCAAGCAGTTTTTTCATGTTTTTCCTTATTGTGGTGTGCGGTAGGTAGGGGCAATTTTAGAAATCGAGCAGGTTTTGAACCGGATGTTCGCCCGTTTCGGGTTTTTCCATTTTGCGGTTGCGGATTTTGGCCTTCCTGAGGGATAGAAGGTGCATGACTTGATGCTTTTGGCTATCGGTCATCTGGAGCCAGTACAAGCGCTCTTCCCGGTTGCGCAGACAGCCTTTGCAATAGCCTTTGGCATTGGCTTCGCAGACACCTATACAGGGACTGGGGATGGGGAAAAAATCGGGTTGTTCCATATTTTAAAAGCGTTTGAGATAAGAGACCGGACAAATCAAAATTGCAGACTGCATTCGTATTTGTCTAAACACGGCAAGTGTATCCAGTAGGATTCCTACCAATATCCAATTGAGTTGGTCATTTCAATAAGTTTATATCTGCCACCCTAGGCATAAAAACCCTAAGAGAAACCATAAATATATCGCAGAAGAAGTCAGTATCTTCCCTATCGTCAGATTTTTCCAATAAAACCCAAGTAAAAACATTATAAAAATTAAAGGAATTCCAATATAAATATAATAATTAAGCGAACCTAATTCACTGAACACGTTTATAACAGAATAGAGACCGACAAATCCACCTGACCAAAAAACAATTATTGCTGGCCCTAAAAAAATAGCCGTTATTAAATGAGGGAGGAGTAAGATTTTTATCCATTCTTTATGTTTAATGTTCATTTTATATCTTGTACTGCAATGGTATCGTATCGATTCAAATAGGGGGAACAAAGTGTACAGTAAGGTCTCCAAGATCAATTACGGTATGTTTGGCAGAATCATGTTTTAATACAAATCTGGAGTTCCTCTATATGTTGATTTTCAGACGACCTATTTCAGCCCCAACGATCTGCATTTTATGACTTAATCAGTTTACGCAAAGACTGATTATTGTATTTGATATCGGCAATCATTCGGTCGTATTGGTGCATTCTACGGAGCGAGCGGGTAATCAGATAGATCGAGAAAATAATCAAACTGATGTTCATCAGACTGACCAGTGCGAGCAAAGGCCAAACATCGACGGCCTCGTACCATTTCGATGTCGCAATCAGCGCACTGAAAATAGACAAAGGGAGTGCGAAAACGGCAATGCCCGTACGCATGATAGCAAGAGCCGTGCGTTTTTCAGCAAGGAGAAGCTGCACTTGATTGATGCTGAGGATATCGTTTTGCTGTTCGGTAATCATAGGATACGCGCCTATACAAATTAACTTTGAATCCTGATAAAGCGGAAAATATGGTTTTATGTTACCCGAAAGTATTGAAAATAAAAACAAAGGTCGTCTGAAAATTTTCAGACGACCTTGTCCATTCCTGTTTACACAGTTTGCGAGTATTTGGCTTTGGTTTCTTTATGGCGCAGATGGTAGTCGAACACCATGGCGATGTTGCGGATCAGGAAACGGCCCTTCGGCGTAACGGTCAGGCTGTGCGGTTTGAGACGGACCAGGCCGAGGGTTTCCAGTTGCTTCATATCTTCCAGTTCGGCTGCAAAATAGCGGCTAAACGGAATGCCGAACACGCTTTCATAGATTTGATAATCAAGCGAGAAGCGGCACATTAAATCCTGAATGATGTTGCGGCGCAGGATGTCGTCTTGATTAAGTTGGTAGCCGCGCATAATCGGCAGATGTCCGGCATCGAGTGCGGCGTAATAGGCATCGATGTCGCGCTCGTTTTGGGAGTAGGTGCTGCCGATTTTGCCGATAGAGGACACGCCGATCGCTACCAAATCGCAGTCGGCATAGGTTGAATAGCCTTGGAAGTTGCGTTGCAGGAAGCCTTCTTTGAGGGCGATGGAGAGTTCGTCGTCAGGTTTGGCAAAGTGGTCCATACCGATGAAGACATAGCCGCGCTCGGTCAGGGTTTGAACGCAATATTGCAGCATATCGAGTTTTTCTTCGCTGCCGGGTACGACATTGGTGTCGATACGGCGTTGCGGTTTGAAGATATGCGGCAGGTGGGCGTAGTGGTAAAGGGCGAGGCGGTCGGGATCGAGGGACAAGACCGTGTCGATGGTGGTTTTGATGCTTTCGGTGTTTTGGTGCGGCAGGCCGTAAATTAAATCGACGCTGACTGATTTAAATCCGGCTTCACGCGCGGCATCAATCACTTCTTTGGTTTCTTCGTAGCTTTGAATACGGTTGACGGCTTCCTGCACTTTAGGGTCAAAGTCTTGAATACCGACACTCATGCGGTTGAAACCAAGTTTGCCCAGTTTGAGGACAGTTTCGCGGCTGACTTTGCGCGGGTCGATTTCGATGGAGTATTCGCCGTTGGGAATCAGCTGGAAGTATTTACGAATCATGTCGAAGACGCGTTCGAGTTGGTCGTCGCTCAGGAATGTGGGCGTGCCGCCGCCGAAGTGGAGCTGCGCGAGCTGGTGTCTTCCGCCCAAATGCGGTGCCAGCAATTCCATTTCTTTTTCCAGATACTGGATATAGGCATCGGCACGGCTTTTGTCTTTGGTAATGATTTTGTTGCAGCCGCAGTAGTAGCAGATGGTATTGCAGAAGGGAATGTGGATGTAGAGCGAAAGGGGTTTGTTGAGCGCTCCCGTATTGCGCAGGCTTAAAGCTTGGATATATTCGGCTTCTTTAAAGCCTTCATGGAAGCGGTCGGCAGTCGGATAGGATGTATAACGGGGACCGCTTGATGGCAAACTGGCAATCAATTCACGGTCAAATTCCGGTAATTCGTTGTTTGTGTTGGTGTTATTTGAGATGGGGATGATTTTCATGGTCGGGCTTGTAGTATAAAGTAGGGAAATTAGGGAAAATTTTAGTCAAAATTTCGATAGTTTGGTAGAATGCCTGATAATGATATGCCGACTTTGACTTGGGTCAATAGTTATTCGGCTTCATCAGGGATTTATAGAACTATGCAGATTAAGGGTGCGTTATGGCCACACACAATGCAACACATCAAATGAAAACCTTGTGTTCCACATGTTCTTTACGCGAGCTGTGTTTGCCTGTCGGACTGATGCCTAACGAATTTTCACAATTGGACGCGGTTATTCGTCAAAGCCGCCGTCTGAAAAAAGGTGAATACCTGTTCCGTGCCGGCGAGCCGTTTACCTCTTTGTTTGCCATCCGTGCGGGCTTCTTTAAGACAACAGTCGCCAGCCAAGATGGACGAGATCAGGTAACCGGCTTTTTTATGTCGGGCGAGCTGATCGGTATGGATGGGATTTGTTCCCATATTCACAGCTGTGATGCTGTGGCTTTGGAAGACAGCGAGGTATGCGAGCTTCCGTTTACTCATATTGAGGAACTCGGTCAGGATATTCCCAGCCTCCGCTCCCACTTTTTCCGCTTGATGAGCCGCGAAATTGTCCGAGATCAGGGTGTTATGCTGCTTTTGGGCAATATGCGCGCTGAAGAGCGATTGGCGGCATTCTTGCTCAACCTGTCTCAGCGTCTCTATTCACGAGGCTTCGCCGCCAATGATTTTATCTTGCGGATGTCGCGTGAGGAAATCGGCAGCTATTTGGGGCTGAAACTGGAAACAGTCAGCCGCACCTTGTCTAAATTCCATCATGAAGGCTTGATTTCGGTTGAACACAAGCACATCAAAATCTTAGATGCGACAACCTTGAAGAAAATGGTTTCCGGTTGTTCGCACGCTATCTGAATCTTAGGCCGTCTGAAATATTTCAGACGGCCTTTTTAACAAGAATTAAAGAATAATTGTTAAGTTACGAAAGTGATAGTCAGATATTAAATTGAAAAATCTTCAACAACCGGTGTGTACAGAATACGGTCGACTACTTCTCTGGTCAGTTTTGGTGCAAACATCTGGATAAAGTCATACGCGTAACCACGCAGGTAGGTATCAGTGCGTAAGGCTATCCATGTGGGCGACGGTTCAAATAAGTGTGCCGCATCAATAAGTTGTAAATCTTGATCGACAACGGGATCGTACGCCATTTTAGCCATCAAACCAACGCCCAAGCCTAAGCGGACATATGTCTTCAATACATCCGTATCGGCAGCCGATAAGGCAACATCAGGTTGCTCAATATGCGCTTTATTAAATGTACGCGCGATACTGCTGCCGGAATTAAAAGCAAATTCGTAAGTAACCAGCGGAAAAGAAGCTAAATCTTCAAGGCTTAAAGGGTTGCGGCAGTCCAAAAGAGGGTGGTCGTGCGGAACAATGACGGCATGGTTCCATTCATAGCAGGGCAGTTTTCCCAACTCAGGATGATCGTCAATGCGTTCAGTAATAATTGCTAAATCAGCTTCGCCGCTGCTGACCATTTGCGCAATGGCAGAAGGGCTGCCTTGTTTGATGGTCAAATTGACTTTAGGGTAGTTTTTGACAAACTCCGCAACGATTTTTGGCAAAGCATAACGCGCCTGGGTATGCGTTGTCGCGATGGTCAGGGAGCCGCTGTCATGATCGGTAAATTCGCTGCCGATATTTTTAATGTTTTGCACATCACGCAAAATCCGTTCCGAAATCTCTAATACGGCTTTGCCCGGTTGTGAAACGGAAACCACACGTTTGCCGCTGCGGATAAAAATTTGGATACCCAATTCTTCTTCAAGCAGGCGGATTTGTTTGGAAATGCCGGGCTGGGATGTGAAAAGCGCATCGGCGGCTTCTGAGACATTCAGATTGTGTCGGTAAACCTCAAGGGCATAACGTAATTGTTGCAGTTTCATGGTAGCAGTACCGGATACGTTGTTAATGTGGATTTTGTGCGACAAACGGCATGTAATTTAACATATTTTGCCCAGTTTTGCCCCGAGTTTTGAAAACGGTTGTTTTTAATGGAAATATCTTTTAACGATATGAAAACGGGAAATTCAGGAAAGAAGAGGGAAAGGGGTTTTGTTGTTTTTGTACAACTTAAGGTGGATGAATTGTCTGATTTTGCCCTAAATTAATGACACAAGATTGATTTTTCGGCATGATTAACTACTAGGAAGCAGGCACTTCATGATTGTTTGAAGGCATCGAGTATTGACAGTTTGCCTTGCGCTTCTTTATAGTGCAACCTGATATATCCGATTTGCCGCTGTTTTGATACTGCGGCCTGTATATTGGTACTTTGCAGCGGTTGCTTTCCTAGTCCGCCGCATAACAATTTGATGAGGGAATAAAATGACCAAACAGCTGAAATTAAGCGCATTGTTCGTTGCCTTGGTTGCCTCCGGCACCGCTATGGCCAGCGAAGCGCACACCAAACACGGTTACACCGTAAGCAGCCAATCTCAAGAAATCGTCCGTAACAACTACGGCGAATGCTGGAAAAACAGCTACTTCGACAAAGCTACCCAAGGCCGTGTTGAATGTGGTGATCGTGAAGCAGTTGCTCCTGTACAACAAGCTCCTGAGTATGTTGATGAAACTGTTTCTCTGTCTACTAAAACTCTGTTCGGCTTCGACAAAGACAACCTGCGTCCTGAAGCTCAAGAAAACCTGGACGCTTTGGCTCAACGCCTGAGCAACAAAAACGTAGAAACTGTACGTGTTGAAGGTCACACTGACTTCATGGGTTCTGAAGAATACAACCAAGCTCTGTCTGAGCGTCGTGCTAACGTAGTTGCTAACTACTTGGTAGGCCGTGGCGTTGCTTCTAGCAAAATCTCTGCAGTAGGTCTGGGCGAATCTCAAGCTCGCATGACTGCTACTTGTGAAGCTGAAGTTGCTAAACTGGGCAAAAAAGTTTCTAAAGCTAAGAAACGTGCTGCCCTTATCGCTTGTATCGAACCTGACCGCCGCGTTGACGTTAAAATCCGCAGCGTTGTTACTCGTCAAGTTGCTCCAGGCCAAACTATCGAAGGTCAAGGCGAATTGCCTGCTACTGATGAAGGTTGGATCCCAGCTCCTTACAATGGCGTTCACGGTTACGCTAAACCTTAATCGGTTTGTGAAAAATGCCCTGCAATATGCAGGGCATTTCTTTATGGTTTATATTTGAAGAGTCGGGGAATTTATGATTCAAAATAAAAGGCCGTCTGAAAGACTTTTTTCAGACGGCCTTTTATTAAGACAGATTAGTTTGGTTTGGGCCATTTCCATACGCAGATGGCTGCCAGTATCGTACAAATCAAAAAGATGATATTGGATAAGCCGTGCCAAACGCCGAATGTTCCACCTACTAGGGACAGCAGCCAGTTATCCAGACCGTACTTGTGTGCCTCGATAACCGGTGTAACCAAAAGATGGTTGCAGGCTAAGAGTAACCAAAGCACCAATATCCACCAAGAAAGTGAGGCCAGCGGTTTTCTGAAAAAGGCATAGGCTGCGCCAAAAATAACTAAGCCACATAGTGCTGTAATGGCAAACAAAATGCCGGCAATTTCTCCTGCCTGTATTTTAGGCAGAAGGCGGAACAGGATTGGGGCGGTAACATAGCCTGCGGTCAGTTGCATACCGAGCCACATGGCGGCGGCGGTTTGGATAATTTTGTACAGTAGATTCATTATGTTTCTCCTGGGAAGATTTCACTTTTTCTATTATGGTGTTTTTAGGTACAACAAAAGGCCGTCTGAAAATATTTTCAGACGGCCTTTTGTTTATTTAGATATATTGCACGGCAATGATGTCATATTCACGTACGCCGCCGGGTGCTTGAACTTCTGCAACGTCGCCTTCTTCTTTGCCGATTAAGGCGCGGGCAATTGGAGAGCCAACGTAGATTTTGCGTTCTTTAATGTCTGCTTCATCCTCACCGACGATTTGGTAGGTAACTTGTTCTTCGGTTTCCAAATCTTCCAGTGTCACAGTTGTACCGAACACGATTTTGCCTTCTGCATGGATTTCGGCAGGGTTGATGATATGCGCCATAGAGAGTTTGTGTTCTAACTCGGCGATGCGGCCTTCGATAAAGCCTTGACGCTCTTTGGCGGCTTCGTATTCTGCGTTTTCAGACAAGTCACCGTGCGAACGTGCTTCGGCGATGGCTTCAATGACTTCTGGGCGTGCCACGCTTTTTAGGTGTTGAAGTTCTTGTTTCAACAATTCTGCACCACGGACGGTCAAAGGGATTTTTTGCATTGGGTTCTCCATGAAAGCATGATGATGCTTTTAAAATTTTATCCGGCCACGCGCGGTAGCCGGATTGGAAATAAAAATACAAGCCGCCAAAGCTTGGCGGCTTGATGAATAAATAAGTAATGTCTGTATTCTACCAAATTCTGCCGAAACCGCAATGATTAAAACGGATTTTCAGTAAAGTGTTGTTTTCTGTCTATTTTGTTTTTTCAGACGGCCTGAAAACTAAATATTGAAGTATTTCAAAGCTGCATTGGAAAAAACGGTTTCTTAAATGAATGTTTTTGATTAAAATACCTGTTACTAATCCGTAGTAATTAGTCTGCTTTAACTATATGAAGAGAAAATATGGAAACAAAACCAACTTCCCAAAATGAACAACAGGCTAACCGCCGTTATTTGACTGTTTGGCGATGGCATTTTTATGCCGGACTTTTGGTCGCGCCGTTTTTAACCCTGCTGGCTGTTACAGGGTTGGGAATGCTGCTATTCGCCAATATTACCGGTAAAGAAGGCGAACGCATACATATTACGCCGCAGGCAGTGGTGCAGCCTTTGTCGGCTCAGGCTGAGGCCGCCAGACAGTTTGTGAATCCGGAAACTGCTTCTGTAGTGCAATATATTGCGCCGCGCGCAGATGACATGGTCGCCGTATTCCGCGTGAACAATGACGATAAAGCCACTATGGTTGCCGTTGATCCCTATACAGCAAAAGTTGTGAATACGATGCCGCGCGGTCAAGGCTGGTATCACACGATGGACGAAATCCACGGCGATATGATGATCGGCCCGGTGGGTGACTATCTGCTGGAAACTACCGCGTCGCTGACCATCCTGATGATAATCACGGGGATTTATTTGTGGTGGGCGAAACAGCGCAGCCTGAAATCCATGCTTGTGCCGAAAGCAGGCAAAGGACGCACATGGTGGCGTAGCATGCACGGCGCATTTGGCTCTTGGGTTTCTTTGATTTTGTTGCTGTTCTGTTTGTCAGGTATTGCTTGGGCAGGTATTTGGGGCGGTAAAGCGGTTCAGGCATGGAGCCAGTTTCCTGCGGGTAAATGGGGTGTGGAGCCTAATCCGGTATCTTCCGTGCCAACCCATGGTGATGTGCTGAACGACGGTAAATCCAAAGAAGTGCCATGGATTTTGGAGCTGACGCCTATGCCGGTTTCCGGTACGACAATGGGCGAAAACGGCATTAATCCAAGCGAGCCGATGACTTTGGAGACGGTTGACCGCTTTGCACGTGAAATTGGCTTTAAAGGCCGTTATCAGCTCAATTTACCCAAAGGTGAGACCGGTGTATGGACGTTGTCGCAAGACTCAATGAGTTACGATATGATTAGTCCGACCGCTGACCGCACGGTACACATCGATCAATACAGCGGTAAAATTCTGGCTGATATTCATTTCGACGATTACAACTGGTTTGGTAAATTCATGGCGGCAAGCATTGCTTTGCATATGGGTACATTGGGCTGGTGGAGCGTATTGGCAAATGTCTTGTTCTGTCTGGCGATTATCTTTATCTGTGTCAGCGGCTGTGTAATGTGGTGGAAACGCCGTCCTTCGGAAGCACGTGGTTTGGTTCCTCCGGCGCAGAAAATCAAATTGCCGGTATGGTGGGCAATGGCTGTGCCGCTTTTGATTTTGGCTGTGATTTTCCCGACAGCCATTGCTGCAATCGCTGTTATTTGGATTTTGGATACACTGTTGTTGTCGCGTATCCCGGCATTGGCAAGATGGTTTAAATAACCGCCCGATGTGATTAAAGGCCGAGACCTTTGCAAAATTCCCCAAAAT